>JAFMQP010000319.1 GCA_017354575.1 Acidothermales bacterium
CCTCGGCGGCGTGCGCCACGCCCGCGCCGCCCGCCGCGCCGACGAGCAGCCCGGCACCGGCGGCGCCGAGCAGCCGGCGCCTGCTGACGGTCTCAGTCATCGCTGGGGACCCCCACTGTGGTCCTGGCGACAAGTGGGGCCCCCACCCGGGGTCGGGACGACAATGGGGGTCCCCAGCCGGATGCGGTCATCGGGCGACCACCCCGGCGAGCTTGGACAGCGGCTCGGCGAGCGCGTTGACCCGGTCCGACAGCTGCTTGCGGCCGTCCTCGCCGACCGTCGCGTACGACACGTACGCGTCGCCGTGCTCGTACTTCCTCAACGCCCCGAGCACCGCGGTGAACTCGGTGTCTAGCGAGCTCGCGAGCGCCCTGTCGCGCTTCACCACGACCGGGCGCAGCAGCGTGTAGACCTTCTTCGCGCCCACGACGTTCGCCTCGAAGTCGGACAGGTCGGTGTGGCTGAACGCCTCCTCCTCGCCGGTCACCTTGTTCGTCGCGACCTCGTCGAGCAGCTCCTTGGCGCCGTTCGCCATCGACGTCGGCGTGATCACCGCCGTGCCGACCTTCTCCTTCAGCTCGGTGAGGTCGCGCACCAGCCGGTCGGCGTACCGGCTCGTCCCCCTGGTGCTGCCGGACGTCCACAACGCCTTCTCGAGGACGTGCCAGCCGGTCCACTTCTGCCCGGCCTGCAGGTCGCGCTCGCGCAGGTCGACCTTCGGGTCGATGTCGCCGAAGCTCTCCGCCACCGGCTCGATGGACTCCCAGCCGTACCGGGACGGCGCGTAGAGCCGCTTCGCCTTCGCGACGTCGCCCGCTCTCACGGCGGCGACGAACGTCCTGGTCTTGGTCAGCGTGTCGTCGACCTGGGCGTCGACGTAGTCGCGGTACGCCGACACCGCGGCGTCCAGCTGCGGGTCGCCCTTCGCCGCCTTGCCGCCGGTGACCTTCAGCGGGGTCCTGATCCCCTTGCCGACCATGCCGGGGATGCAGGCGGCGTGGTACGTGCCCGCGGTCAGCTCGGCGTCGAGGGTGACGGTCGTGCTCGGCCCGATGTTCTCCTGCTCGGCGACGATCCGGCCGTCGGCGCGGAGGATCTCGAACTCGGTGACCTTCGAGGCGCTGCTCTTGATGGTGAACGTGTGCGTGCCCGCGGTCAGCGCCGTCTTCGCGACCTTGCAGGTGGTGTCCGAGGTGTCGACGACGATCGCGTCCGCCGCTTCGCCGCTCTTGCCGCACCCGGCGACCAGCACGGCGGCGACCCCGGCGAGGGCACCCGCCACGACGAGCCTGGACATATTTCGCAACGCTCCTCTGACCTAATCCGGTAAGGCGAGGCTAACCTAGCAGGTCTCGTCGCTCCGGCCCACGTGGCGCTCGTCACGGACCGGCGCCGAACCCGGCCACCCATAGACTGCACGGGTGCAGAAGGTGCTCATCGCCAACCGCGGCGAGATCGCCGTCCGGGTCGCGCGCGCGTGCCGGGACGCCGGATTGCGCAGCGTCGCCGTGTACTCCGACCCCGACCGCGACGCCGTCCACGCCCGCGCGGCCGACGAGGCGTTCGCGCTCGGCGGCGCCACGCCCGGCGAGAGCTACCTCGACATCGCGAAGCTGCTCGACGTCGCCGCGCGGTCCGGTGCCGACGCCGTGCACCCCGGGTACGGCTTCCTGTCCGAGAACGCCGACTTCGCCCAGGCCGTGCTGGACGCCGGCCTCACCTGGGTCGGCCCGCCGCCCGCAGCGATCAGGGCGCTGGGCGACAAGGTCGCGGCCAGGCACATCGCGCAGCACGTCGGCGCGCCGCTCGTCGCCGGCACCTCCGACCCCGTGTCCGGCGCGGACGAGGTGCTCGCGTTCGCCCGCGAGCACGGGCTGCCCATCGCGATCAAGGCGGCGTTCGGCGGCGGCGGACGCGGGCTGAAGGTGGCGTACGACCTCGGCGAGGTCGCGGAGCTGTACGACTCCGCCGTCCGCGAGGCGGTCGCGGCGTTCGGCCGCGGCGAGTGCTTCGTCGAGCGCTACCTCGACCGGCCCAGGCACGTCGAGACGCAGTGCCTCGCCGACGCGCACGGCGGCGTCGTGGTGGTCTCGACGCGCGACTGCTCGCTGCAGCGCCGGCACCAGAAGCTGGTCGAGGAGGCACCTGCGCCGTTCCTCACCGGCGAGCAGGACGCACGGCTGTACGAGGCGAGCAAGGCGATCATGCGCGAGGCCGGCTACGTCGGCGCCGGCACCTGCGAGTTCCTCGTGGGCACCGACGGCACCATCTCGTTCCTCGAGGTCAACACCCGGCTGCAGGTGGAGCACCCGGTGAGCGAGGAGGTCACCGGCATCGACCTCGTCCGCGAGCAGCTGCGCATCGCCGCCGGCGAGCCGCTCGGGTACGACGACCCGCCGCTTCGCGGGCACGCGTTCGAGTTCCGGATCAACGCCGAGGACGCCGGCCGCGGCTTCCTGCCGGCGCCAGGCACGGTCACCGGCTGGCGGCCGCCGTCCGGTCCGGGTGTGCGCCTCGACTCCGGCGTCGAGCAGGGCACGGTCGTGCCGCAGGCGTACGACTCGATGCTCGCCAAGCTGGTCGTCACCGGCGCCACCCGCAGGCAGGCGCTGGAACGCAGCCGGCGCGCGCTCGCCGAGTTCACCGTCGACGGGATGCCCACGGTGCTGCCGTTCCACCGCGCCGTCGTCGCCGACCCGGCGTTCACCGACGAGCCGTTCTCGGTGCACACGCGGTGGATCGAGACCGAGTTCGCGAACGAGATCGCGCCGTACGCGGGGCCGGCGGCCGAGCCGGCCGAGGCCGCCGAACGCACGCCGGTCGTCGTGGAGGTCGACGGGCGGCGCGTCGAGGTGGTGCTGCCCGCCGACCTGGGTACGTCCGCCCGCTCCGGTGCGGCGGCCCGGCGGCGTACCCGCCGCGCGTCGGCGGCGGGGGCGGCAGGTGGCGACACCCTCACCAGCCCGATGCAGGGCACGATAGTGAAGGTGCTGGTCAGCGACGGCCAGCACGTGGAGGCCGGCGACCCGGTCGTCGTCCTCGAGGCGATGAAGATGGAGCAGCCGCTCACGGCGCACAAGGCGGGCGTCGTCCGCGGTCTCGATGCGGTAGTCGGTGCGACGGTGAGTGCAGGCGCGGTGGTCTGCAAGATCGAGGAGTGAGCGCGGGAACACCGACCCGCGGCCGTTCGTCCGCGTTGTGAGCGGGCCAGCTTAGTAGTGTGGTCGACTCGCCCCCAGCTTCCGCCACGTTCGAGGGAGATACTGAGCCCATGCGCCGTCTGTGTACCTACGCACTGGCCGCCCTGGCCCTCTGCGGCGCGGTGTTGCTGGGCCCCGGCACCGCGAACGCGTCGGTCGACACGGCGAAGATCGTCCACACCTGGAAGGACGGCAATCCCGTCTACCAGGCGCCGGGCACGACGTTCTCGAAGGCGGACGCCGACGGTTTCGCCGGCCAGATCCAGGACCCGAACACCCGCACGCCGATCTACATGGCGATCCTCCCCCAGTCGGACGTCGCGTCCGACCGGGGCAAGGTGGCGCTGCGGCTGCGCGCCGCGTACCACAAGCCGGGCACGTACATCACGTTGACGCCGAAATCCCTCTACGCCAGCTCGACGATCCTGTCCGGGAAGCAGATCGACGCGCTCGAGAAGAAGGCCGTGGCCCAGGGCGGCGGCGATCCGCAGGCGATCGGCACGTCCTTCATCGACGAGGTGTCGGACGCGGCGAAGAAGGCCGCGCCCAAGCAGACGCAGGAGAGCCGACCCAGCGGCGCCGGTGTCGGCACCGTCATGCTCATCGGGCTCGGCGTGGTCGTGGTGATCGCGCTGCTCGGCGCGCTCGTCGCGGTCAGCTCGCGACGCAAGCGCAACCGGCGCGACGAGGAGCAGTTCGCCGCGGTCCGCACGACGGCCGAGGAGGACGTCACGCGGCTCGGCGAGGACGTGGCGCGACTCGACCTGGACGTGCGCGACGTCCACCTCCACCCGGACGCGCGGCGCGACTACGAGGGCGCGCTGGACGCGTACGACCGCGCCAAGACCGCGCTCGAGTCGGCCCGGCGGCCGCAGGATCTCGGGCCGGTCGCGGAGTCGCTCGAGGACGGCAGGTACCGCATGACCTGCGTGCGCGCCCGGCTCGCGGGCGAGCCGGTGCCCGAGCGGCGCGCCCCCTGCTTCTTCAACCCGCAGCACGGCCCGTCCGTCACCGACCGCAGCTGGGCGCCGCCCGGCGGCACCGCACGCGAGGTGCCGGTCTGCGCGGCCGACGCCGCCCGCCTCGACGCCGGCGAGCAGCCGGAGGCGCGCGAGGTGCTCGTCGACGGGGTGCGTCGTCCGTACTGGGAGGGCGGCCAGGCGTACGCACCGTGGTACGGCGGGTACTACGGCTCTTACGGCGGCGAAGGGCTGCTCACCGGCATGCTGCTCGGCTCGGTGCTGGCCGGGGGCTTCGACGGCTGGGGCGGCTACGACTCGGGCTACGACGCCGGGTACGACGCGGGCTTCGACAACGGCTCGGACGGCGACGGCTGGGGCGGCGGCGACTTCGGCGGCGGGGGCGACTTCGGCGGGGGCGACTTCTAGCCCGT
>JAFMQP010000320.1 GCA_017354575.1 Acidothermales bacterium
TGAGCGTACCCGGTTCGGCGACGATCACGTGCGTGCCCACAGACACGAAGTAGCCGCCCGACGCCGCCACCTCGCCCATCGACGCGACCACGGTCTTGCCCGCCGCGCGCGCCCTCCCGACGGCGCGCCAGATGGTGTCGGAGGCGACGTACGAGCCGCCGGGGCTGTCCACGCGCAGCACGATCGCGCGGACCTCGGGGGTGCGGGTCGCCGCCCGCAGTGCCGCCGCGACGGTGTCGGAGCCGGCGCTCTGCCGGGACAGCGGACGGATGCCGCCGCTGCGGCCGAGGTGGATGTCGCCGGTGACGTGCACCAGGCCGACGACGTCGCGCGGCCCCCGTCCGATCCGCCGGGTGAGCTGCTCGACGCTCGACCGCCCGTACCGGCCGAGGAACAGCAGCTCGGCGTCGTCACCGGCACCCGAGCGCACCGCGTCGTACACCTCGTCGCGGTAGCCCAGGTGGTCGACGAGCCCCGCCTCGGCGGCCTCCGTCGCGGCGAGCGGGCCGCGGTCGACGATCGCGCGGACGGCAGCCTCGTCGAGGTGACGGTCGGCGGCGACGGTCGTGACCAGCTGCCGGCCACCGGACGCCACGATCGCGCTCACCGACTCCTTGTGGGCGTCGGTGAACCCGGTCTCCATGTAGACGTTGGCGGCGTTCTTGTACTCGTACCGCTGCCCGAACCGCGGCTTCGCGCCGGCGCGGTCGAACGCACCGCGCAGGAACAGCTGCACCGACGCGATGCCGGTGAGTCCGACGTCGCCGGACGGCTGCAGCCAGATCTCGTCGAACCCGGTGGCCAGCAGGTATCCGCCGTTGCCGGGGCCGAACTCGCCGAACGTCTCCGCCCACGCGATCGCGGGCTTCCCGCCGGCCCGGAACGCGGCGACGGCGTCGCGCAGCTCCTGTGCCCTGGCGAGGCTCATCGGCGTGGTGCCGCCGACCTTCGCCACGAGCGCCCGCACGCGCGGGTCGTGCCCTGCCCGGTGCAGCGCGTCCGTCACGTTCCGCAGGCTCTGCTTGCGGAACGCCAGTGCCGCGCCGAGCGGGTGCTGCGGCGTCCCCTCGAAAAGCGGCTGGGTGAGGTCGATCTCGAGGATCAGGGGCGCCGTGCGTCGGCGCCGTGCGGTGCGGAGCTGGTCGATGAGCAGGGACGCCTCCATGCCGTCACCTTAGGTCACGCGGGTGGTCGTTGGCGCCGGCCGGGGACGGCGGGCGCGGGTCGGACCCGGCCGAACACCAGTGCCAAGGTGTGATATTCGCCATCCGGGGTAACCCGCAGCGTGGTGTCAGGCGTGCAACGGTTCGAAAGCCTTGAAATCGTGGAATCTCCCGCGCCCGCCGCGCGTTCACACCATTGGACACGGTGGGGGTAGACCGAGGGGAAAGTTCGCCCAGTGACGATTCAGTACGATGAGCAGATCCCGGAGCGTGACCTCGTCGGCACGTATCTCGACGAGATCAGCCGCACTCCGTTGCTCGACGCCGTCCAGGAGGTCGAGCTGTCGAAGGACGTCGAGGCGGGTCTTTTCGCCGAGCATCTGCTCGAGACGGGCAAGTGCCCGAAGGGCGTCAAGAAGGCCGAGCTGGCCGAGCTGGTGGGGCGCGGCCAGGCGGCCAAGCAGCGGTTCATCCAGGCCAACCTTCGGCTCGTGGTCTCGGTGGCGCGGCGATACGGCGGCCACCAGATGCCGCTGCTCGACCTCGTCCAGGAGGGCAATACCGGCCTGGTCCGTGCGGTCGAGAAGTTCGACTACCACCGCGGCTTCAAGTTCTCCACGTACGCCACCTGGTGGATCCGGCAGGCGATCTCGCGGGCCATCGCGCAGACGGCCCGGACGGTCCGTCTCCCGGTGCACGTCGTCGAGGAGCTCAACCGGATGGGTTCTGCCCGTCGGGCGCTCACCCGGCAGCTGGGCCGCGACCCGGAGATCGACGAGCTGGCGGCGGCCATGGACATGCCGGTCGACCGCGTCGAGGAGCTGGTCAACTGGGCGCGTGAGCCGCTGAGCCTGGACGCCAAGGTCGGCGACGACGAGGACACCAGCCTCGGCGATCTCGTCGAGGAGGACGACGCCGCCTCGCCGGAGGACGTCGTGCTCGCCTCGGTGCAGCGCGAGGACCTCGACCTGCTGATCGACCGGCTGGACGACCGGTCGGCGACGATCGTGCGGGCGCGGTTCGGGTTCTCCGACGGCAGGCAGCACTCGCTTTCCGAGATCGGCCGCAACCTGGGGCTCACCCGCGAGCGGATCAGGCAGCTCGAGCGCGAGGCGCTGGCGAAGCTGAAGAAGTACGCCGCGACGGAGGGATTCGACGGCCGCGACGCGGCCTGACGGACTACCTCGGGACGGCCCCATGCCACACCGGCGTGGGGCCGTTCCGCGTCCGCGCCACCCGGTCTTCACCGGACGAAACGCCACGACTCGGCTGGCTACGCCGTGTTAGGGGTGGATCCGGCAATAGGCGTACAAACACCCATGCTCTACGCAATAAAGTGCGTACTCCCTGTCCGACTCGTCCATGATCACGTTTTGATGACGAAACGGTCATGCCTAAGGTCTTCGCGGCCGTGCTCACCCCGGCACGGCTGGGCCCCGCTGATGCCGAACTCCGCCCTGGCGGTTCCCTGCCTCGAGGAAAGGACCGGGCGGAGACGGAGGACCCAAATCGGCCGTGCGGTAACGGCGGCCACGGGGGTGAAGCCGCTACCGCGCGGCCGGGCGTACCTCTCGTCCGAACCCGACAGCTGACTCCGTAGGCGACGAGAGGACGGTCAATCGTGGCCATTCGGAACAAGCGAGTCGGCAAGCACCGCGTGCCCAAACGATCTCGACGGGTGGGACGTGCCGTGGCCATCAAGGCCGCGGCCGTGGCGTCCGCGGGCGTGGCACTACCGGTACTGGCGCTCGGCAGCACCCCCGCGCACGCGGCGACAAGCTCGACCTGGGACCGGCTCGCTCAGTGCGAGAGCGGTGGGAACTGGAGCATCAACACCGGGAACGGCTTCTACGGCGGCCTGCAGTTCACGTCGAGCACCTGGCAGGCATACGGTGGCACCCGGTACGCGACCCGGGCCGACCGGGCCAGCAGGTCCGCGCAGATCGCGGTCGCGGAACGGGTCCTGGCGGGCCAGGGCTGGGGTGCATGGCCGGCGTGCTCGGCCAAGCTCGGCCTGAGCTCCGCTGACAAGGGCGGTTCGCCCGGTGTGGCGCCCCACTCGGGCGGCGGGCACACCAGGCATTCGACCGGCACGCAGCACCACTCGAGCGCGCCCGCCCGAGCCACCGGTGGGAACTACACCGTCCGGTCGGGCGACACGCTCTCCAAGCTGGCTCAGCGCTACGGCGTCGACGGTGGCTGGCGTGCACTGTGGGCGCAGAACCGGAGCGTCGTGCACAACCCGAACATGATCTTCGTCGGGGCACACCTCAACATTCCCTCCTGACCACCCGTGACGGGGCCCGCCTGGTACGACCGGGCGGGCCCCGTTCGCGACGAGAGGGGTCGGGAGCGGACGGACGAGACGCGACGCGGGTACGACGAGGTCGCCGCTGCGTACGCCGAGCGCTTCGACGACGAGCTGGACGGCAAGCCGCTCGACCGGATGCTGCTTGACCTGGTGGCGCATTCGGTCGACGGCGTGCTCGCGGACGTCGGCTGCGGTCCCGGTCACGTCGCCGCCTACCTGCGCGACCGCGGCGCGGCGGTCGTCGGCGTCGACCTGTCGCCCCACATGGTCGAGGTCACCACGCGTAGGCATCCGGGCATCCCGTTCCGCGCCGCCGACATGCGGGCGCTCCCGGCGGACGACGGCGAGTGGGGCGGCATCGTCGCGTTCTACTCGGTCATCCACGTGCCCGACCTGTCGGCGGTGTTCCGCGAGTTCGCCCGCGTGCTCCGTCCGGACGGCACCGCGCTGGTGTCGTTCCACGTGGGCGACGAGGTGCGGCACGTCGAAAAGTTCCTGGGCCGTACCATCTCGCTCGACTTCCACTTCTTCACCCGGCCGACGGTGGAGGCCGCGATGGCCGGCGCCGGGCTGGAGCCGCGGGCATACCTGGAGCGGCGTTCGTACCCGGCCGAGGTCGAGACCACCCGCGGCTATCTCCTCGCGCGACGTGCGTGAACGCGGATCAGGCGCCATCATCGGTCTTGGCGACGGGCCCGCCGTCCGCACGCGACCGGAGGAGGTCGACGCTCATGAGCGGCTACGACGAGTACGAGCGGTTCCAACCCACGGCCTGGAAGAGCGTCCCGGGCTTCGTCCGTTTCGCCGTCTGGCTCTGGGCGATCGGCGTCGTGCTCGGCCTGATCCTCGCGGTGCTCGCGTTCGTGCTCGCCGTCGTGCTCGGCATCTCCCTTCCCGGGCTGCGTTCCGTGCCGGGCTGAGCGGCCGTGCGGTCACCGGTCGACGGGGGCGGTGACGGCGAGGGTCAGGGCGCTGCGGAGCTCGTCGCGTAGCTCGTCACAGGAATGGTGCTGTAGCGCGGTGCTCCCGACGCTGCTGACGCCGGCAGTCTCGACGCTGGTGTGCAGCCGGCCCCGTCGCCATCGCGTCGGGCGGGCGAGGCGGGCGCGTACG
>JAFMQP010000321.1 GCA_017354575.1 Acidothermales bacterium
AAGCATCGACAATGGTGTCCGAGGAGGGACTTGAACCCTCAAGCCGCTTACGCGGCACTAGCACCTCAAGCTAGCGCGTCTGCCTATTCCGCCACCCGGACGAGACATGCCGTTCGGCAGGTCAAGGATACAAGGTCGTCGACCCGCGGTGCGTCACGATAGCACGGCGCCGGGCGGTCAATCGTCGGCTGTCTCGGTCGCGAGCCATGCGGATCGGCGGGCCCGGATGATCTTGCGTCGCAGCCAGACGTCGCGGCGTCCGTCGGCGTAGCGACGAAGCCTCGCGAGTTCCCAGCTGCCGTACTCGGCGTGGTCGGTGAGGAGCTGTTGCGCGGCCTTCGTCGACATGCTCCGCGGCAGCTGGAAACGCCGGACCTCGTACTCGATTGGCGCCTTCATCTCTCACATTGTGCCGTGCCCGAGGAATCGCCGCGGAGGTTCTCGGGTAGCGGACGTGAGACGAGTCACCCCGGTACACCGCCCGGCGGCGGGATGCGTCGCCCGATCGAGACGTTGTCCCCTACGGTGACACGTCCGGGTCACGATGATCGGCAGCAGTGGCAGGAAGACAGGAAAGAGAGGCATGACCGAGGACAAGCCACGCATCGAGCTGAGCGCGGTACAGGTGGTCGGAGGAGCGCTGGCGGCATCGTCGGCGGCCGTGGCGGCGTCCCTGCTGGGCGTCGCGGGAACGGTGATCGGAGCGGCGGTCGCGAGCATCGTCACGACCATCGCCGGCGCCATGTACACGCACTCGATGCGACGAGGGAGGGTCGCGCTCGAGCGGGCGCGGACGACGCATCTCACACACCTGGGACGGTTGCCGGGAGGGAAGCCGGGGTCCACGGCGGCGACCGAGCCGTTGACCAAGGCGGAGACCGAGCCCGTGACCGCGCCGGTCACCGAGGCGGAGGCGACGCCCGAGCCGGAGACGAAGCCCGAGCCGGCGGCGAGCGAGGACGCCGAACGGGACGACACCGCGACAGGGGCGGGCGCGTCGACGGAGCCGGCCGACGACGCCGAGGCCACCCGCACCGGTTGGCGGGAGCGGTTCCACCGCCTCAACGCGCGCAAGGTCGCGATCACCGCGGCCTGCACCCTGGTCCTGGCACTCGGCGTCATCACGGGCGTCGAGGCGTTGATGGGGCAGCCGATCTCGTCCGCGCTGGGCATCGACGGCCACCAGCGGGGGACGTCGATCGGGTTGATCGCCGAGAACCGCCACCGGCCGCCCGCGAACAGCCCGACGCCGGGCGGCACGTCGACGCCGTCACCGACGGGCGCGACGACCGGCTCAGGCACGCCGACGAGCACGCCGCCGACGTCGTCGGCGCAGTCGTCCGCACCCGGCACGAGCCCGGACGCCACCGGCGGCACGTCGCAGCCGGCCACACAGGAGCCCACGCAGCAGCCGGGCACCTCGGCACCACCGCCGCCGATGCACACGGCACCGGAGAACACCGCCGCGCCCTAGCGGCCGCCCCTGGTGATGCCGAAGAAGGTCCGGTGCCAGGCCTGGGTGACGGTGGTGGCCGCCGCGTCCACGTCCACCGGGTCGGCGCGCAGGTCCTCGTGCCCGAACCAGACGTACGCGGACTGCTCCACCAGGCACGCCATCGCCTCGGCGGCGCGCCGCGCGTCCGCGCCGTCGAGCTCGTGCCGCGGGTACGCACCGGCGAGCACGTGGACGAACCGGTCCACGTGCCGGTCGCGCATCCGCCGCCACTGGTCCCGGAACCGCGGCTCGACCGTCGCGGCCTCCACGAACGCGCGGAGCACACCGCGGTGGGCGTGGTAGTACTCGAGGTAGCCGCGGTTCGCCTCGTACAGTGCGCCGCGCGGGTCGGTGGCGAAGTCGTGCCCGGGCGCACGGCTCGCCGCGTACAGCCCGTCCTGGAGGTCCGCGACGAGCACCGCGAACACGTCCTCCTTGTCGGCGAAGTAGCGGTACAGCCCACCGAGGGAGAGCTTGGCCTCGGCCGCGACGTCGCTCATCCGGGCACCGACGTAGCCGGACTCGGCGAACACGTGCCGCGCGGCCCGGACGATCTGGTCCCGGGTGGCGAGACCCCTGGGCGTGGAGGGTACTGACGGCACCGTCGCTCCTCGTTTCGATCGTGCTGCCGGGTAACCCCGCGCCGGTGCGGTGGCGGTGACGTTACCCGGGGAGCCCGCGGCCGGAGGAGGGGGCCGCTCAGTCTTCGGCACGCTCGCGCAGCAGCGCGGCCAGGCGGGTGAGCCGGGGGCGTTCGCCGACGGTCCGGACGGCGTGCGCGACCGCAGGGCCGGCGGCGTGCACGATCGACAGGTGGGCCTTGGCCCTGGTGAACGCGGTGTAGACGAGCGGCCGGGACAGCATGCTGCCGGCCTCCCTGGGCAGCACGGTGACGACGGCTGGCCACTCCGAGCCCTGCGCCCGGTGGACGGTGAGCGCCCACCCGTGCAGCAGGTCACCGACGTGCTTGAACGGCACGACGGCCGGGCCGGCAGCGAACGAGACGGCGAGGCCGCCGTCCTCGACGCCGGTGACGACGCCGACCTCGCCGTTGGCGAACCCCTCGTCGGGGTGGTTGGCGGTGGCGACCACGCGGTCGCCGACGTCGAACCCGCGGTGCTCGCCCCTGCCGGGGTTCAGCCGTGCCTTCAGCACGGCGTTCAGCGCGATCGTGCCCGCTGGGCCGCGGTGGATCGGCGTCACCACCTGCACCTCGTCGGCAGGGATCGAGAGGGCGCGGGGGATCGAGTCGGTGACCAGCTGGGTGACCCGGTGCGCGGCCTCGTCGGCGGTACGGGCGGGTACGACGACGACCTCGCGGTCGGGGGAGTCGACCGGCGGCAGGTCGCCGGCGCGTACCGCCGTGGCGAGCTTGGCGATCGCGCCGCCCTCGGCCTGCCGGTGCAGCGTGGTGAGCTCGGTGACGGGGACCTGCCCGGACTCGATCACGTCGGCGAGCACGCGTCCCGGCCCGATCGACGGGAGCTGCGCAGGGTCGCCGACCAGCAGCAGGTGCGTACCGTCGGCGCACGCCTCGACCAGCGCCGCGGCGAGCTCGACGTCGAGCATGGACACCTCGTCGACGACGACGATCCGCGCGTCGAGCGGCCATGCCTCGTTGCGGGCGAACGCGTAGTCGCGGCCCGACTCCCTGTCGCTCGACGGGTACGCGCCGAGCAGCCGGTGGATGGTGGACGCCTCGTGGCCGGTCAGCTCCTCGATCCGCTTGGCGGCGCGCCCGGTCGGTGCGGCGAGCGCGATCGGCTCCTCCAGCGTCGCCGCGAGGGCGACCACCGCCGCGACCGTCCGGCTCTTCCCGGTGCCCGGCCCGCCGGTCAGCACGCTGACGCCGTGGGCGGCGAGCTCGTGCACGGCATGCACCTGGGCCGGGTCGAGGGCGAAGGCGTCGGTGGCGAGTTCGTCCTCCTTGCACAGCGGCTCGGCGGTCGCGGTCAGCCGGTGCAGTGCCTCGGCAACGGCGTCCTCGGCCATGGCGAAGCCCGCGAGCGCGACATGGGCGGGGCCCTCGTCGGCGTCCGCGGCGGTGACGTCGAGGACGTCGCCGCCGTCGAGCGCCGCGGCGACCGCCTCGTCGGGGTCGACCCGGGACGACGCGAGCAGCGGGCGCAGGCTCTCGACGGTCGCGTACGTGTGGCCGGCGCGGGCGGCGCGGGCGAGCTGGTGCGCGACGAGCGCGCGGGCGCGCCGCGGGTCGTCCGGCCGCGCTCCGTCGAGTGTGCGGCGGGCGAACGCGTCGGCGTCCGGCACGTCGACGCCGGGTAGCTCGAGCAGCCGCCACGGGTCGTCGCGCAGCAGGCTCGCCGCGCCGGGCCCGAACCTCCGCACGGCCGCACCGGCGAGCCGCGCCTGCGCGCCGGCCGGGTGGAGCACCTCGACGACCTCGAAGACCGGGCGCGCGCGGTCGAGGCTGTCGACCAGCTTGTCGGCACGCGACGCGGAGACGCCGTCGAGCTCGCTGAGGGCACCCGGCGTCACGTCGTCGGGGTGGCTGATCCCAGCCGCGACGACGCGGCGGGCCAGCGCCGGGCCGCAGCCCGGCCACAGGCGCGCGTCGCAGAAGGCGGCGAACGCGTTGGCGGCAGTCTCGATCGGCATGACCCGCACGAGACTACGTGGCCGGGCACCCGTCCGGCGCGCCGCCGAGCCGGTCTGGGGACAACCCGTTCGAGCAGTCCGGTCCGCCGCCGTCCTCCCGGAAATGATCACGGTATGTGGGTTTGTACCTGCTTACCTCGGTGTACCGGCCGAGGTAAGCAGGTAGTCGCCTAGGTAAGCCCCGGAACCCCACATACCGTGATCATTTGGGGCTGCCCGCCGTGCGCGCGACGAGGGCGCTGGGCGGCTCGCTAGGCCTCGGGGTAGTTGACGTCGGGCTCGGATATGTCGTCCAGGGCCTGGCGGATCTCGGCGGGGAGGGTGAGCTCCTCCGCCCCGAGCGACGCGCGCAGCTGGGCGACGGTGCGGGCGCCGACGATCGCAGCGGCGACGCCCGGCCGGTCGCGGACCCATGCCAGGGCGACGGCGAGCGGCGTCGTGTCGAGGCCCTCGGCGGCGGTGACGACGGA
>JAFMQP010000069.1 GCA_017354575.1 Acidothermales bacterium
ACCGCCGCAGCACCGGGTCCACGCGCCGCACCGTCCCGGTCGAGGCGCCGGAGGAGCGGCCGCGGCAACAGCCGCTGAGCCCCGAGGTCCGGCGCCGGTTCACCAGCCGCGCCGCGGTCCTGCTCGCCGTGATCTGCCTGCTCGCCGTCGGCCTGACCTACCCGTTGCGCGAGTACGTCGAGCAGCGGCACCAGATCTCCGAGCTCGAGGCGCAGCAACGCCGCAACGCCCAGGACATCGCGACGCTGCAGCAACAGCAGCGCCGCTGGCAGGACCCGGCGTACGTCGAGCAGCAGGCGCGGCAGCGGCTGCAGTACGCCAAGCCGGGCGAGATCACGTACGTCGTGGTCGGCCAGGACGACAACGGCGCGAAGGGCCACGGCTCGTCCACGGACCGCTCCACCGCCCACGGGCCGAGCTGGTCGGAACGGGTCTGGGGTTCGGTGCGCGTCGCCGACAGGCCGTGACCCCCGTCGATCCCGCCGACGTCGCCGTCGTCGCGCGCCAGCTCGGCCGGGAGCCGCGTGCCGTCCGCGCGGTCGCACACCGGTGCCCCTGCGGGCTGCCCGACGTCGTCGAGACGAGCCCCCGCCTCGACGACGGCACGCCGTTCCCGACGCTGTTCTACCTGACCTGCCCCCGCGCGGCGGCCCGGCTCGGCCGGCTCGAGGCCGAGGGCGTGATGCGCGAGATGACCGCGCGGCTCGCCGAGGACGCCGGACTTTCCGCGGCGTACGCTGCCGCCCACGACGACTATCTCGCCCGGCGGGACGCGATCGACGCGCTGCCCACCCGGATGAGCGCGGGCGGCATGCCGTCGCGGGTGAAGTGCCTGCACGCGCTCGCCGCGCACGCGCTCGCGGTCGGCCCCGGCGTCAACCCGCTGGGCGACGAGGCCGTGGAACGGGCGGGTGAGTGGTGGGATCGGGGGCCGTGCGTTGACCAGCCATAGGGTCGCCGCGATCGACTGCGGCACGAACTCGTTGCGCCTGCTCGTCGCGGACGTCGACCCGGACGCGGGCACGCTCACCGACCTCGACCGGCGGATGGAGATCGTCCGCCTCGGCCAGGGCGTCGACCGCACCGGCCGGATCGCGCCGGAGGCGCTGGAACGCACGCTCGCCGCCTGCCGCAGGTACGCCGTCGTCATCGCCGACCTCGGCGCCACCCGCATCCGGATGATCGCGACCAGCGCGAGCCGCGACGCGGAGAACGCCGACGAGTTCGTCCGGGGTGTGCACCGGACGCTCGGCCTCGAGCCGGAGGTCGTCACGGGCGACGAGGAGGCCGCGCTGTCCTACGCGGGCGCGACGCGCGAGCTGGCGTCGCGCCGGGACGTCGCGGAGCCGTACCTCGTCGCGGACATCGGCGGCGGGTCGACCGAGCTGGTGCGCGCGGCGGGCACCGGCGTCCTCGCGCGGTCCGTCGACATCGGCAGCGTGCGGCTCACCGAACGGCACTTCGCCGACGACCCGCCCACCGAGGCCCAGATCGGCGCCGCCACCCGCGACGTCGACGCGGCGCTGTTCCTCGCGGCGCAGGTCGTCCCGCTCGACGGCGTCGGCACGCTCGTGGGCGTCGCCGGCTCGGTCACGACCATCGGCGGCATCGCGCTCGAGCTGCCCGCGTACGACAGGGAACGCGTCCACCACTCGCGGATGACCGCCGACCGCGTGCACGAGATCACCGAGAACCTGCTGCGGATGCCGCGTCCCGACCGCGCGGCGATGACGGTCATCCACCCCGGCCGCGTGGACGTGATCGCCGCCGGCGCGCTGATCCTCGACCGCATCGTCCGCTACACCGCCGTCACCGACGTCCTGGTGAGCGAGCACGACAACCTCGACGGTGTCGCCTGGTCGTTGGTGGAATGATGGAGTGATGGTCAGGACCCTCGAGCTTCCCGACGCGATCGCGTGGACGCCTGAGCTCCTCGGCCGCCTGTCGCCGGAGTTCAGGTACGAGGTCAGGGAAGGGAACCTGGTCGTGATGTCCGCGGCGATGCGGCCATGGTATGCGGAGACACGGCGTCGTCTCTGCAATCTGCTGGTGCGCCAGGGCCGACACGCCTTCATCGAGCAGGGCGTCGTGCTGGACGACGACGAGATACGCACCTGCGACGTCGGGGTCTTCGCCGAGCCTCCACGAGGCGACATCGCGTACCACAAGGCCGGGGAGTTCACGCTTCTCGTCGAGATCGTGTCCGCCACCTCGCGACGCGAGGACCGTGAGCTCAAGCCGAGGCCCTCCGCCGCCGCAGGCGTGCCCGGGTACTGGTGGGTGGAGGAGGACCTGGACGGTGAGCCGGTGGTCTACCAGCACCGCCTGGTGCGCCCCGCGGACGCTCCGTGGACGTACGCGGAGACCCGCGTGGTGACGCTTACCGCGCTGGAGGAGTCGTAGCCGCTCCGGTCGGCGTGGGGTCCTGGCCGGGCGACCCCGCCACGCCGGACACGCCGGTCGCCTCCGACGCCGCAGCCGTTACGCGGCTCGCCGCCGACGCGGTGAGCGTCGCGGAGCTGGACGCGCGGGTGAGCGTGTGCCGCGCGTGCCCTCGGCTGGTGGCGTGGCGGGAACAGGTGGCGACGCAACGGCGCAAGGCGTTCGCCGACCAGGAGTACTGGGGACGTCCGGTGCCCGGGTTCGGCGATCCCGAGCCCGCGGTCCTCGTCGTGGGTCTGGCCCCGGCGGCGCACGGCGCGAACCGCACCGGGCGGATGTTCACCGGTGACCGCAGCGGCGAGTGGCTGTACCGCGCGCTGCACCGGGCGGGGCTCGCCACCCGGCCGACGAGCTCGCATCCAGGCGACGGGCTGCGGCTGCCGGGGACGCGGATCGTCGCGCCCGTGCACTGCGCGCCGCCGGCGAACAAGCCCACGCCCGCGGAACGGGATGCCTGCGAGCCGTGGCTCGTCCGCGAGCTCGAGCTGGTGCGTCCGCACGTGCGCGCGGTGGTGGCGCTCGGCTCGTTCGGCTGGCAGGTGAGCTGGCACGCGCTGCGGCTGGCCGGGTATCCGCTGCCGGCGAGGCGGGCGGCGTTCGGGCACGGCGCGGAGACGACGACGCCGGACGGCAGGCTGCTGCTGGCGTCCTATCACCCGAGCCAGCAGAACACCTTCACAGGCAAGCTCACCCAGCCGATGTTCGACGCGGTCTTCACCCGTGCCGCGGCGTACGCCGCCGATTCGGCTGTGGAAAGGTGAGTTGTCCCCGGCGAATGCGGGTAGCGTGCTGGCATGAGTAAGTCGAGACCGCACATCCTCGTGATCGGCGGCGGCTACGTCGGTCTCTACACGGCGTACGGCCTGCAGCGTCGGATCCGTCCTGGCCAGGCGCAGGTGACGCTGGTGAGCCCGGAGTCGTACATGACCTACCAGCCGTTCCTGCCCGAGGCGGCGGCCGGCAGCCTGGAACCGCGGCACGTCGTGGCGCCGCTGCGCCAGATGCTGCAGCGCGTGCGGATCATCAACGCGGAGCTCGTCTCGCTCGACCACGGCGCGCGTACCGCGAGGATCTGCGCGGTCTCCGGCGAGGAGCGGGAGATCGGGTACGACGTCGTCGCGCTCGCGCTCGGCTCGGTCGCGCGGACCCTGCCGATCCCCGGGCTCGCCGAGCAGGGCATCGGGTTCCGCAACGTCGGCGAGGCGATCTACCTGCGCAACCACGTGCTGAGCCGGCTCGACGTCGCGGTCTCGACCGACGACCCGGAACGGCGCAGGCGCGCGCTCAACTTCGTCTTCATCGGCGGCGGGTACGCGGGCGTCGAGGCGATGGCCGAGCTCGAGGACATGGCGCGCGACGCGTGCCGGTACTACAAGGGGCTGGACGCCGCGGAGCTGCGCTGGGTACTCGTCGACGCCGCCGACCGGATCATGCCCGAGGTCGACCTCGACCTTGCCAACTACACCGTCGACCGGCTCGAGGACCGCGGCATCGAGGTGCGCACGAGCACCAGGCTGAACACCTGCGTCGACGGTCACGTCGAGCTGTCCGACGGCACGGCCTTCGACACCGACACCGTGGTCTGGACCGCCGGCGTCAAGCCGCACCCGGTGCTCGCGGCAACCGACCTGCCGCGCGACGAGAAGGGCCGGTTGCGCTGCAACGCCGACCTGACGGTCGAGGGCGTCGAGGACGCGTGGGCGGCGGGCGACTGCGCCGGCGTGCCCGACCTCACCAGGCCCGGCGAGGTCTGCGCACCGACGGCTCAGCACGCGGTGCGGCAGGCGCGGCTGCTCGCGAGGAACGTGTACGCGACCATCCGCGGCGGGAAGCCGGCCGAGTACCGGCACCGCAACGTCGGCTCGGTCGCGACCCTCGGCCTGCACAAGGGAGTCGCGCAGGTGTACGGCGTGAAGGTGCGCGGCTGGCCCGCGTGGTTCATGCACCGCACGTACCACGTGTCCCGGATGCCGAGCCTGAACCGCAAGGTCCGGGTCGTCGGCGACTGGACGTTCTCGCTGTTCTTCAAGCGGGAGAACGTCTCGCTGGGTCAGCTGCACCGGCCGCGGCAGGAGTTCGAGCTGGCCTCCCGCACCGGCGCCGCGCCCGAGCCGAGGCGGGCCCCCGCGAGCGCCCGCGGCTAGGAGGAGGCCCGCCGGGCGACGGCCCCAGGCGGCAGGACCCGTGTGACGGCACCGTTCCTCGGCCGCGGCACGCGCCGCGGACGTCCCCGTGAGGTGGCGGGGCGCCGCTCGTAGACTCCGGTGACGTGGCACAGGACGGGGCCCACGGGGGAGCACTGCAGACCTTCGCCGAGCGCGCGCGGGGGGCGATCAACGTGCTGCGCGGGAACACGCCGCCGGCGTACGTGATCGCGCCGCGCGAGCGGGACGTCGAGGCCGACGACCGCATCGCGCAGGACGTGCTGGACCTCATCATGCGGATGGGCGAGGTGCTGGTCTCGTCCGGCTCTCCCGTCGCGGGCGTGACGGCGACCATGCTGCGGGTGGCGGCGGCGTACGGGCTCACCTCGTGCCAGGTCGACATCACGTTCACGTCGATCGTGGTCTCGGTGATCCGCGACGACGGCGAGCCGATGACGGCCATGCGCATCGTGAAGGTCCGGGCGGCGGACTACTCACGGCTCGAGGACATCTACCGGTTGGCGGACCACGCGGTCCGCGGCCTGCCGCTCGACACCGCGCTGGACCGGCTCGACGAGATCGTCCACGCACCCCACCCGTACCGCCGCTGGCTCGCGACGGCGGCACTGGCAGGCATGGCCGTCGGCGTCGCGGGGCTGCTCGGCGGCGGCTGGATCGTCGCGCTCATCGCGGCCGCTGCCACCGCGGTCATCGACCGGATGTTCCGCATGCTGAACCGCCGGTCGCTGCCGTCGTTCTTCCAGCACGTCGCGGGCGCCGCGTTCGTGACCTGCGTGGCCCTCGCCGTCACCGTGGTGACGCCGTACCTCCCGGTGACCACGAGCGAGGTGCGACCCTCGCTGGTGGTCGGCTCCGGGATCATGGTGCTGCTCGCCGGCCTCGGCCTGGTCGGCGCGGTGCAGGACGCCATCTCCGGCCACTACCTGACCGCCGCCGCGCGCAACTTCGAAGTGCTGATGCAGACGGTGGCGATCGTCATCGGCGTGGTGCTGATCCTGGACGTCGCCAGGCGGATCGGCGTCGACATGTCCGTCGTCGAGCAGGGGGCGCAGGTCCTGCCCAGCTTCGCGCTCGTGCCGCTCGGCGCGGTGGTCGCGGGGTTCTGGGCCATGTCGTCGTACGCGCGCTGGCGCCCGTCGCTGATGGCGGCGGTCGCCGGCGCCGTCGCGTCCGCCGTGTTCACCGCCGCACGGCACGCCGACTTCGGTCCCGCGGCGTCGAGCGGACTGGCGACCATGCTGGTCGGCGCGATCGCCGACGTGTCCGGGTCGCGGTTCAAGGTGCCGACGCTGGTGATCGCCACCGCCGGCGTCGTACCGCTGCTGCCGGGTCTCGCCATCTACAACGCGATGTCGGTACTGGTCGGCGACTCGGTGGTGCAGGGCCTCGCGCTGCTGCTCGGCGCCGGCACCACCGGGCTCGCGCTCGCCGCCGGTGTCGCGCTCGGCGCGTTCGTCGCCCACCCGCTGCGCCGCGGCGTCGACCGGTGGGACCGGCGCGTCCGCCGCTGGTCGCAGGGCGTGCGGGACTGACGCCTACTCGGCGAGTCGCTGGTAGGGCAGCGGCGGCATCGTCAGCGGCAGGGCGGCCAGCCGCAGCAGCGCGAGCGTGTCGTCGTCACCGGCGGTCTTGTTGAGCCGGAGCCGGCCGCAGTCGACGCACCGGTGGACGAGCACCCAGCGGCCGTTGCCGCGGACGGTGACCGCGATCGGCTCCATCCCGCCGGCGCACTTCGCGTCGCGGTCGCCCGGCGCGTTGCGGTCGAGATGCCGGGACCAGAGGCAGTGAGGACAGTGGTTGCGATGCGACGTGCCCGGCGCGTCGTTGGACACGGCGACGCCGCAGTGGCCGCAGGTGAACGATCGTGAGAAAGCCAAGTCGAGCCTTTCGAAGCGGAGGGAGGGCGTGCGTGTTCATCTCTCGCTCCTCTCACTTCGAGGCGGTCCTGGACGCGAGCATGGTAGCCGCGGCGCGGCCGTGTGCGTCAACGTGATTTCCTGGGTGACGGCCCATGGGAGGAGAACGATCCGATGAAGCGCAGCGCCAAGGTCGCGATCGCGGCGGGAGCCTCGGTCCTGGTGGTCGGGACGGGCGTGGGCGTCGCGTCCGCCGCGTCGTTCGACGACGGCGGCCGGACGCCGTCAGGCTCCACGTCCGCGCGCCCGTGGCACCACGGCCGGCAGCACCGGCACGGGGGCGCGTTCCGCCGGATGCTGCACGGCCAGTTCACCCTGGCCGGCAGGCAGCACCGGGTCGTGGACGTGCAAAGCGGCGAGGTGCAGGCCGTGACGAGCAGGTCGGTCACGGTGCAGAGCCAGGACGGGTACACGCACACCTACGCCGTCGACGGCGACAGCCGGGTCCGCATGGGCAGGCAGCCGTCGTCGATCGGCCAGGTCGCGAAGGGCGACCAGGTCTGGGTGGTCGCCGAGCACGCCGGCTCCACCGTACTGCGTCTGGGCGTCCGGGACCGGTGAGGCCTACGCGGTGATCGGCACGGCGCGGCCGGACACCCGTACGGCGGGGTCGCCCTCGCGCAGCTCGACCCGCAGCACGCCGGGGCGGCCGAGGTCGTCGCCCTGGTGCAGGGTGAGCCGACCGTGGCTTCGCTCGCCGAGCTCCCGCAGGTACGCGCCGAACGCCGCGGCGGCCGCGCCGGTGGCCGGGTCCTCGACGACTCCGCCGACGGGGAACGGGTCGCGTACGCGGAACACGTCGGCCGTCTCGCGCCACACCAGCTGCACGGTGGTGAGGTCCCGCGCGGTCATGTACCGCTCGAGCACGTCGAAGTCGTAGTCCAGGTCGGCCAGCCGGGCCCGGGTCGCCGCGGCGAGCACGAGGTGCCGCGCGCCGGCGTACGCGATCCGCGGCGGCAGCGCGGGGTCGAGCTCGGACCACCGCCAACCCAGCGCGGCCACCGCCTCCGCCACGTCGGCGTCCTCGACGGGCTCGACGTACGGCCGCACGCTGGTGAGCGTCGCCGCGTAGCCGCCGTCGTCGGTGACCTCGACGGGCACGACGCCCGCGGGAGTGTGGAACGTGAGTCCGCCCGGGCCGAGCCGTTCGGCCAGCGCGACCGCGGTGGCGACGGTGGCGTGCCCGCAGAACGACACCTCGGCCCTGGGGCTGAAATACCTGAGGGCGAAGTCGCGCTCGCCGGTCCGCCCGGTGACGAACGCCGTCTCCGAGTAGCCGACGTCGGCCGCGACGGTGAGCATGGCGTCCTCGTCGAGTCCGGCGGCCTCCAGCACGACACCGGCCGGGTTGCCGCCGGCCGGGTCGTCGGTGAACGCCGCGTACCTGAGGACCGCGGGGCGCGTCATGCCCGCGACAACCCGGAGACCGGTCAGCCGATTCCCGCGAGCCGCGGGTACACGCGGCGCGCGTTGTGCTCGTAGACGGCGGCGCGGTCCGGGTCGGGCAGGCCGAGCGCGTCGACGTAGCGCCGGGTGTCGTCGAAGTGGTGGCCGGTGAGCGGGTCGACGCCCCGCACCGCGCCGAGCGTCTCCGAGCCGAACAGGATGTCGGCGTGGTCGACGACGTCGAACAGCAGGTCGATCCCGGGCTGGTGGTAGACGCAGGTGTCGAAGCACACGTTGCCCATCACGTGCTCCCGAAGCGGCGGCCGGCCCAGCATGCCGGCGAGCCCGCGATAGCGCCCCCAGTGGTACGGCACCGCGGCGCCGCCGTGCGGGATCACCAGCCGCAGGCCGGGCAGGTCGCCGAACAGGTCGCCCTGCAGCAGCTGTATGAACGCGGTGGTGTCGGCGTTCAGGTAGTGCGCGCCGGTGGCGTGGAACGCCGGGTTCGCCGACGCCGAGACGTGCACCATCGCCGGGACGTCCAGCTCGATCATCGCCTCGTACAGCGGGTACCAGTAGCGGTCGGTCAGCGGCGGCGCCGTCCAGTGCCCGCCGCTGGGGTCGGGGTTGAGGTTGCAGCCGGCGAAGCCGAGCTCGAGCACGCACCGCCGCAGCTCGGCGATCGCGCGTTCCGCCGGCACGCCGGGCGACTGCGGCAGCTGGCCCACCCCGGCGAACCGGCCCGGGTGCAGCGTGACCACGCGGTGGACCAGGTCGTTGCACGCGCGCGCCCACGCGGCGCTGACGCCCTCGTCGCCGAGGTGGTGGGCCATCGCCGACGCGCGCGGCGAGAACAGGGTCAGGTCGACGCCGCGCCCGTCCATCACCTGCAACTGCCCGTCGCGCACGGACTCCCGTACCTCGTCGTCGCCGATGCGCGGGTACGGCGGTGGCGTGACGCCCGCGTCGTACGCGGCGAGCTGACCCTCCCGCCAGGACGTGTGCGCGTCCGGCGCGGTGGTGTAGTGGCCGTGGCAGTCGACGATCACGGATGAGAAGCTACCGTGACGAGCGGGCGAGCCGACGAGGTACTCGTCGCGCCGGGAGAGCGGAGGCCGCCCATGTCGGACGCCGTCGTCGTGACCGACATCGAACGCGCGCCCGCCGACCTGGTCGACCGGCTCGGCGGCTACGGCGTCGCCACCGTGCACGAGGCGCTGGACCGCGTGGGGTACCTCGGGCCGCGCTTCCGCCCGGTCCACCCGGCGAGCATCGCGGGCCCGGCCGTGACCGCACTGTGCTGGCCCGGCGACAACCTGATGATCCATGCCGCCGTCGAGCAGTGCCGGCCGGGCGACGTCCTCGTCGTGACGACGACGTCGCCGAGCACCGACGGCATGTTCGGCGAACTGCTTGCGACGTCGCTGCAGGCACGCGGCGTGCGCGGCGCGGTCATCGACGCCGGCGCCCGCGACGTCGCGGAGCTGCGCGAGATGGGCTTCCCCGTCTGGTCGACGGCGGTGAGCGCGCAGGGCACGGTGAAGTCCACCGCGGGCTCGGTGAACGTGCCTGTCGTCCTCGGCGGGCAGCGGGTGTGTCCCGGCGACGCGGTCGTGGCCGACGAGGACGGTGTCCTGTGCGTCCCGCGTGCCGACGTCGCCCGCGCGATCGAGGGGGCTCGGGCGCGGGTCGAGAACGAGGCCGCGTCGCGGGAGGCGTTCCGTGCCGGCGAGCTCGGCCTGGACCGGTACGGGATGCGCGAGAAGCTCGCGGGTCTCGGCGTGCGCTACCTGAGCGCCGCGGAGTACGCGCGGGAGCGGCGGTCGTGAGCGCGGAAGGCGTGCCGTGCATGCTGATGCGCGGCGGGACGTCGAAGGGCGCGTACTTCCTCGCGGACGACCTGCCGTCCGACAAGGCGGCGCGCGACGACCTGCTGCTGCGGATCATGGGCTCGCCCGACCCGCGGCAGATCGACGGGATCGGCGGCGCGCATCCGCTGACGAGCAAGGTGGCGGTGGTCTCGGCCGGTACCGAGCCGGACACCGACGTCGACTACCTGTTCCTCCAGCTCGGCGTCGAGGACGCGACGGTCTCGGACCGGCAGAACTGCGGCAACCTGCTCGCCGGCGTCGGGCCGTTCGCGGTCGAACGCGGCCTGGTGCGTGCCGGCGGCTCGCACACCTCGGTCCGGATCCGGATGGTGAACTCGGGCAGCGTCGCCGTGGCGTCGTTCGCCACGCTCGGCGGCGGCGTCGGGTACGAGGGGGCGACGGCGATCTCAGGCGTGCCAGGCACCGCGGCGCCGATCGTGCTGGACTTCGCCGGCACCGAGGGCTCGGCGGGCCACGGCCTGCTGCCCACCGGGCGGCTGGTTGACGAGATCGACGGCGTCCGCGTCACGTGCGTCGACAACGGGATGCCGGTCGTCGTGGCCGCCGCGAAGGACCTCGGCGTCACCGGGTACGAGCCGGTCGACGCGCTCGCCGGCGACGATGCGCTGCGCGGGCGGGTGCAGTCGCTGCGGCTCGCCGCGGCGGAGCGGATGGGCCTGGGGGACGTCCGCGAGGCGTCGGTGCCGAAGACGACACTCGTCGCGCCGCCCGTCGACGGCGGCGCGATCTGCACGCGCACGTTCATCCCGCTGCGCCCGCACACGTCCGTCGGCGTGCTCGGGGCGGTGAGCGTCGCCACCGCGGTCCGGCTCGACGGCGCCGTCGGCCACGACCTCGCGCGGCTCCCCGCCGGCGACCGGATGGACGTGGAGCACCCGACCGGCCACCTGCAGGTGGAGGCCGAGGTCGACGACGGGTCGCCGCCGCGGGTGCGGCGCAGCGGCGTCGTCCGCACGGCCAGGAAGCTGTTCGACGGGATCGTCTTCCCGCGTTAGGAGTCGCAGTGGCGCCACGGCACCAGATCGCGCACCTCGGCCACGTCGAGCTGCTCACGCCCGAGCCGGAGGGCAGCCTCTGGTTCTTCACCGAGGTCCTCGGGCTGACCGAGAACGGCCGGCGCGGCGACTCGGTCCACCTGCGCACGTGGGACGACTACGAGCAGTACAGCCTTATCCTGACGGCGCACGAGACGTCGGGCATCAGGCGTACCACGCTGCGCACGTCCGGCGAGGCGGAGCTCGAGCGGCTCGCGGCGCAGGCACAGGGCGCGGGCCGGGGGAGCGGCTGGCTGTCCGCCGACGACGGCATCGGCCCGAGCTACCTGTGCACCGACCCGGACGGCCACGAGATCCAGCTGTACTGGGAGACGGAGTGGTACGACCCGCCGGACGGGCTGCGTCCGGCGCTGAAGAACCAGGCGCAGGCGTACCCGGGCCGCGGCGTGTGCGTCCGCAGGCTGGACCACGTCAACTACCTTGCCGCCGACTCCGCGCCCAACGGCGCGTTCGTGCAGGACGTGCTCGGCGGTGAGGTGAGCGAGCAGATCGTCGACGACGACGGGACGATCGCGGCCCAGTGGCTGCACTTCACGAACAAGTCGTACGAGCTGGTCTATACCAACGACTGGACCGGGAGCAACGGCCGGCTGCACCACGTGGCGTTCGCGACGGACACGCGCGAGGACATCCTGCGTGCGGCCGACATCTGCCTGGACCGCGGCGTGTTCATCGAGACCGGGCCGCACAAGCACGCCATCCAGCAGACGCTCTTCCTGTACGTCTACGAGCCGGGCGGCAACCGGATCGAGCTGTGCAACCCGCTGTCCCGGCTGATCCTGGCACCGGACTGGCGCACGATCAGCTGGTCGCAGGCCGAGCGCGCCAAGGGCCAGGCGTGGGGCCTCAAGACGATCGAGTCGTTCCACACGCACGGCACGCCACCGGTGTCCTGAACGGGCGCGAATCGGGTTCAATAGAGGACGCCCCCGTAGCCCAACCGGCAGAGGCAGGGCCCTTAAAAGGCTCAGAGTGTGGGTTCGAGTCCCACCGGGGGTACGCCGCCTACCCTGGTACGGCGGCCCGCTGGTCGTCGTCGTCTTCGGCGCGGCGCTGGCGCTCAACCTGATCGTCTACTGGCTGACCGACAACCCCTGCACCCTCGCCCAGCAGGCCATCATCAAGACACGCATCGGGTGAGCCCGGGAGGAGGATGGTGGGTGGGACCGGCGCTGGTATCGGGGCGTCACAACGCCGGTCCCACCTGATCAGTGGCTCCGTGCCCGGCCTGATACGACCAGCGCGCGTGCCTGGTACGCATATTGGCCCACCTGGGCCGCGCTGTGGCCGGCGGTGGGACGATTCGTGAGCCCGTGACCACGCGACGGCAGGAGGGGTGTGCCGGACGCGACCTCCATCACGATGGGACACCGAGGACTACCTGTCGGCGCGCGGGGTAGGTTGGATCACGGTTGCCTCGGTCCCATACGTGCCAAGTGAATGGAGTGGAGTCCGAATGGCTCAGTACTCGCTGCCGGACCTGCCGTACGACTACGGTGCGCTCGAGCCGCACATCTCCGGTCAGATCATGGAACTGCACCATGACAAGCACCACCAGACGTACGTCACGGGCGCCAA
>JAFMQP010000070.1 GCA_017354575.1 Acidothermales bacterium
ACACCAGGACGGGCAAGGTGTACGTGCGTCGGCTACGCGCCTCCGTCTACGCCGGCACCGTCGTGAACCCGCTCAACGCCCGCATGCAGGTCGACGGAAGTGTGAGCTTCGGGATCGGTCAGGCCCTGTTCGAGCAGATCGTCCACGACGAGGGTCATGTCGCGAACTCGAACCTGTCCGAGTACGCGGTGGCCGGGCGGCTCGACCTGCCCGAGACATTGGAGGTCTCGCTGCTCGAGGACCCCGACAGCGACGTCATCCATGGGCTCGGCGAGACCGCGCTGCCGCCGGTGGCACCGGCGATCGGCAACGCCGTCGCGGCTGCCATCGGCGTCCAGCTTCGGCTCCAGCCGATGACCGCGGAGCGCGTCCTTGCCGCCTGGGAGGCGACGACATGACCGAATCCGCGTCGGCCCCGGGCCGTGAGCGGCGCCCGCCGTACGTAGGCCGCCTCGTGACTGAATCTGCCTTCCCGCTGACGTTGCGTGTCGACGGCGTCGGACACGAGCTGCTCGTGGGCGCGGACGATACGCTGCTCGACGTCCTGCACGACCGCCTCCGGCTGCACAGCTGCCGTGAGACATGTGGCATCGGTGTCTGCGGCTCGTGCACCGTCCGCGTCGACGGCCGTGCCGTCAGCGCATGTCTCACCATGGCGTTCACCTGTGCCGACGCGGACGTGGAGACCGCCGAAGGCACGGCCGTGGAACGCGTGCGGCAGGCCTTCCTCGACCACCAGGCGTTCCAGTGCTCGTACTGCACGCCCGGCTTCGTGATGAGCGTGGCGGCCATGTTGGACGAGCCCACCGAGCGACGGGACGTCGACGCGGCGTTGAGCGGGCACTTGTGCAGGTGTGCCAGCTACCGGCAGATTCGTGCTGCGGTCGAAGAGTTGCTCGATACCTGAGGAGGCACGGTGGCCACCGAGAAGTTCGAACGCACGTTGCGGGTGACGTCAGGGGCGGACCGGGCATGGGAGACGTTGACCGACGTCGACCGTCTCGCCGGCTGGGTCGGCATCGTGCACGACGTCGAGGAGATCAGCCATCTGGAGAGCTACACCGCGGTGCTGCGGGACCGGGTGGGTCCGTTCAAGCTGCGCGCCGACCTGAAGGTCACCGCCGAGGTGCTCGAGCCCGGGCGGCGGATCCACATCTCCGCGAGCGGCCGTGACCGCCAGGTCGACTCCCGCATCTCGGTCGACGCAACGCTCGCTCTGGTCGGCTCCGGCGAATCGGAAACGTCGGTGGAGGTCGAGGGCAACTACCAGGTCACCGGCCGGGTCGCCGGCATGGGCTCGGGCGTCATCAAGAAGAAGGCGGACAAGATCATCTCGGAGTTCTTCGACAACGCCGCGGCGGCGCTCGGCACGTCCTGAGCGGCATGCGGGTGCGCTAGCTCTCGTTGACACGTACGTGGCAAGATCCTAGCGTGTACTGCGGTATACAACATCTGAAGGGTGGCCGAGATGGCAGAGTTCGATCTGGTCGTGCGTTCCTCAGACATCGTGACCCCATCCGGACGGTTCGACGGCCAGATCGCGATCAGCGGTGAACGGATCGCCGCCATCGCCTCCGCCGACACGGCGCTCGACGCGCGCGACACGATCGACGCCGGCGACAAGCCGGTGATCCCCGGCCTGATCGACACACACTGCCATTTCAGGGATCCCGGCTACACGCACAAGGAGGACTACTACCACGGCACGGTCGCGGCCGCGGCCGGCGGCGTGACGACGGTGTTCGACATGCCGAACGTCGACCCGCCGACGACGACCGCGGACCGGTTGAAGGCACACCTCGAGAACGCGCAGTCGAAGGCGGTCGTCGACTTCGGCCACAACGCCTCCGGCGTCGTCCCCGAGAACATCGCAGACCTCGCCGAGGCCGGCGCGACGGCGTTCAAGGTCTGGATGATGCAGGACATCGGCCGTGACTACCCGCACCCGCCCGGCACGTCGGTGACGAACCACGCGGTGCTGTACCGCGTCTTCGAGGCCGTTGCGGAGACCGGCCTCCCGCTCTACATCCACCCACACGACCAGGAGCTGTACGACCTGTTCGTCGGTCGCTCGCGTGAGCAGTGGGGTACGGACTTCCGCTCCTACGCACGCGCCCTTCGCGGCGGCGACGGCGTTGTGCTGAACGCCGCGATCGCCACGATCCTGGAGTTCCAGCGGTCCGTGGGCACCAGGCTCCACGTCCTGCACCTGTCCACCCGTGCGGGCATCGACATGGTGCGGCAGGCGAAGCAACAGGGCCGCACCGTCACCGCGGAGGCGAACCCGTTCGCCATGTTCGTCACGAACGACTGGGCGAACATCGAGCGCCGCGGTCCCTACTCGCTCGGCTTCTGGGTACCGGAAAACGACAACCCGTCGATGTGGCAGGCGATCGTGGACGGCACGATCGACGTTGTCGGCAGCGACCACGGCCCGCACACCAAGGAGGAGAAGGAGGTCGGCTGGACGGACATGTACACCGCACCCGGTGGCAGCCCGTTCATCGAGCAGTACCTCAGGCTTCTGCTCACTGAGGTCAACAAGGGCCGGCTCACCCTCGAACGGGTCGTCGAGATGTGTTCCGCCAACCCGGCCAGGCTCACCGGATACGACGGGCAGAAGGGTGCCGTCAAGGTCGGGAACGACGCCGACCTGGTGATCCTCGACATGGACCACGAGGAGGTTCTGCAGGCCGACCACAGCCACTACCGCTGCGGCTGGATGCCCAGCGAGGACTTCCCGTCCAAGGGCCGCCCGGTCACCACGATCCTGCGCGGCAAGGTGATCATGCAGAACGGTGACGTCACGGCCGAGGCAGGATCCGGTCGACTGCTCACACCGGCCACGCGTCGGAGCGCGGTGTGACGGCGGGGCAGGGGGGTAACACCGCCGACGTGATGGCGCAGGCGCTCGCGGGGGCAGGCGTGCGCTCGATCTTCGGCTACCCGGGCGACCCCATCATCGAGTTCATGGAGCGGTCCCGGCTGCTCGGCGTCGACGTGGTGCTCGCCCGCCGGGAGGCGAGTGCGGCGTTCATGGCCGAGGCGTCGGCGATGTCGACCGGCGGTATCGGCGTGTGCCTTTCCACCCTCGGGCCCGGCTCCACGGCACTCGTCAACGGCGTCGCCGCGGCGAACCTGGACCGTGTGCCGATGGTCGCGATATCCGGGCAGATCGAGACGGCACGGCAGGCGTTCTTCACGCATCAGGTCGTCGAGCACGAACGGCTCTACAGTCCGGTGACGAAGTGGGCCGGGCGCGTCGAGGCGAACGCGGTCGCCACCACGATGCGCAAGGCGTTGCGCGTCGCAACCGCCGAACGGCCGGGCGCGGTCCACCTGTCCTGCGCCGCCGACACGTTCAAGGCGACGGCGTCGGACGCCGACGTCGTCACGCCGCCGCTCGGCGGCACGGCGGGCAACGTCCGGGTCTACAGCGCGCCGGGGGCGACGAGTGGTCCGCATGCGGTACTGGCGAAGGCGAAGCGTCCGCTGCTGCTCGTGGGCATCGGTGCCGTGCGCTGTGAGGCAACGGCGTCGATCGTGCGGCTCGCCGAGACTGTGGGCATGCCGGTCGTGGTGGCACCGATGGCCAAGGGCGTCGTGCCCGAGGACTCGGACTGGTTCGCGGGCACTCTCGACATGGCCTGCAACAAGACGGTGTGGGACTTCGTCCGCAGCAGCGACCTCGTCGTCGCGGCCGGCTTCGACCCCGTCGAACTGATCAAGCCGTGGCACGTGCCGGTTCCGGTGTTGCACGTCGACACAGTGCCGAACGTCGACCAGGTCTACGCGAGCGACGTCGAACTCGTCGGCGACGTCGCGGCAAGTCTCGACTGGCTCGCCGAGGAGTTCGGCGGCGAACAGCGGTGGCTGGTCGACGACGTGCGCGCGCACCGTGCCAGGTTGCGCGACGAGTACTACGCCGGGCGCGTCGAGGGCAGGCTCAACCCCACCGACGTCGTGGACGTCGCGTCCGCGAGCGCACCGCCGGGCACGCTGGTGACAAGCGACGTCGGCTCGCACAAGTTGCTCGTCGGGCAGGGCTGGCAGGCGCTCGAGCCGCGCAGTGTGCTGATGACCAACGGGCTGTCGGCGATGGGATTCGGCCTGCCAGGTGCGATCGCGGCCAAGCTCACGCGGCCCGATCGTCCGGCCATGGCGTTGATCGGCGACGGCGGGTTCGCCATGACCGCGACGGAGATCAGGCTCGCGGCGTCGCGCGGGCTCGGCATGGCCGTCGTGGTGTTCGTCGACGGCAGTCTCAACCGGATCGAGCTCAAGCAGGCCGCCCTCGGCTACCCGAGCACCGCCACCCGCATCGACGACGTGGACCTCGTCGCCATGGCCGGCGCCATGGGTTGCGACGGCGCGCGTGCCGAGTCCGTCGCGGAGTTGGAGAAGTGCCTCGGCGGTATCGGGGATCTGGAGCGTCCGCTGATCGTGGAGGCGCGCATCGACCCGTCGCAGTACGAGTCTCAGTTCTGACCGTAGGAGGAAGCGTGACTGGAGCCGACGCAGGGACGCTCGCGCTCGCCGGGCTGGCGGTCGGGCTCGAGCCCCGGCTCGCCGACCCCGCGGTGCTTGATGCGGCGACCCGCGCGGTCGTCGACTGGTTCGGCGCGACCGTCGCGGGCAGCGTGATGGCACCTGCCGAGCTGCTGACCGCCGCCCTCGTCGAGGACGGCACAGGCGACGCACGCCTCGTCCCCGGCGGTCGCGCTGCGCCGACGCGGGTCGCCGCGCTCGTCAACGCCACCGCATCGCACACGGCGGAGATGGACGACATCTACCGCGAGGGCATCTACCATCCCGGCTCGCCCACGGTCGCGGCGGCGCTCGCGCTCGCCCAGCACAGGGGCGCGTCGGGTCTCGACCTGCTCGAGGCGGTGGCCGTGGGCTACGAGGTCGGTGACCGCATCGCGGAGACCGTCAATCCCGCGCACTACCGGTTCTGGCACACGACCGGAACGGTCGGGACGCTGGGTGCCGCGGCGGCGGCCGCGCGGCTGCTCGGGCTCGACGTCGAGCGGTTCGCCCACGCGCTCGCGACCGCGACGACGATGGCCGCGGGACTGCAGCAGGCGTTTCGTTCGGACGCGATGAGCAAGCCGTTGCACGCCGGCCACGCCGCCGAGGCCGGGCTGCTCGCCGCCATGGCCGCGGCGAAGGGCTTCACCGGAGCGCTCGACATCCTCGAGGGTGAGGTGGGTTTCGGCGCGGCGATGGCCGCGTCGCCGGACTGGGCGAAGGCGACGGCAGCGCCGGGAGGACGGCTCGCGATCACCCGCGCGACGGTAAAGAACCACTCATGCTGCGGTCATACGTTCGCCGCGGTCGACGCGGCACTGAGGCTGAGAGCGGACGGCCTGCGTGCCGAGGACGTCGACTCGATCGAGGTCCGCACGTACACGACCGCCACGAAGGTGGCCGGTGTGGCGGACCCGCGGACGGCGTTCGAGGCGAAGTTCAGCAACGCATACTGCGTCGCCGCGGCGGTCGCCCTCGGTTCGGTCCGGCTGCGTGCGTTCGAACCGAATGCCTTGGCGGACAAGACGATCCGCGATCTCGTCTCTCGCACGACCGTCGTCGCGGACGACGCGATGGAGGAGCTGTTCCCGGGCCGGCGGTGTGCCACGGTCGTCGTCACCGACCGGTCAGGTGAGACGCGTGTCGCGGAGCGTACGACGCGCAAGGGAGACCCGGACGACCCGCTGACCGACGGAGAGCTCGCCGAGAAGTTCGCCGATCTCGTCGCCCCTGTGATCGGCGAGGCCGCCACGGAGCGGCTGTCCGCTGCGCTGTGGTCGCTGGCGTCGAACCCCGCGGTCCGCGATCTGCCACTCGGCGAGGACTCATGACAGGCGATCCGCTCGGCCTGATCGGACTGGGTGAGGCGGGCAGCGCGATAGCCGCGGGCCTCGCCGAGAACGGTCACGCCGTCGCCGCCTACGACGCCAGGCACGCCGAGCCCGGCCTCCGCGAGGTCGCGGAGGAGTGCGACGCCGAGCTCGTCGGCTCACCGGCCGAGCTGGCCGCACGCGCGAAGGTGATCATCTGCCTCACCAGCGCGTCCGTGGCGTCCGCCGTGGCGCGCGACTTCGCGCCGGATCTTGGTTCGGAGCACCTGTACGCGGACTGGAACTCCGCGAGCCCGCAGGCGAAACGCGACGTCGCCGCGATCGTCGAGCCGAGCGGAGCCCGCTTCGTCGACGGTGCGGTGATGGCCGCGGTACCTCCGAACCGCCATCTCGTGCCGGTCCTGCTCAGCGGACGCGGCGCGGAGGCGTTCGCGGCCTTCACCACCCGGCTGGGCATGCGCACGGAGGTCATCGGCGACGACCCGGGACAGGCGGCGGCGGTGAAGATGTACCGCAGCCTGCTGGTGAAGGGCCTGGAGGCGCTGCTGCTCGAATGCGCGGTCGGGGCCGCGCGACACCGCGTCACGGAGCGGGTGTTCGCCTCGATGAGCGGGAGCCTGCCGCTCGACGACTGGTCGACGCTCGCTTCGTATCTGCTCGGGCGTACGGCAATGCACGGCAAGCGCAGAGCCGAGGAACTGCGCCAAGTAGCCGGTACGTTACGGGAATCCGGCATCGAGCCGTTGCTGGCGGACGCCGGCGCCGAGCGGCTGCAGTGGGCCGTCGACGCCGGGCTGACCGCGGATCGCTTCGGTGGCACCGCGCCCGCGGACTACCACGAGGTGCTGGCGGCACTCGGTGTGCAGGAGGTGCAGGCGTGACGACGGGCGGTGCCGTCCCGCACCGGCGCGCTCGTTCATGTCGTACTCTGCGGCCCAACGCCGTATCCGGCTTCGCAACGGGGAAGCAACGCCGCGGCGCAGTAGGCTGCATTCACGGGAGGAGAGCGAACCATGGCTGCTTCGCGGGGAACGGCGCGTAGGACGGACCGTCGGCCCAGCCCGCCCGAACGCCGGGTGACACCGTACGAGATGTTGAAGCAGGCCATCCTCAAGGGTGAGCTCGAACCGGGCCAGCCATTGGTCGAGACGGCGCTCGCGGCGTGGTGCGAGGTGAGTCGCACACCGATCAGAGAAGCGCTCACCAGGCTGGAGCAGGACGGTCTCGTCGACCGTACGGACCGTGGGCTCGTGGTACGGCAGCGTAGTCCCGAGGAGATCCTCGACATCTACGAGACCCGGCTCGCGCTCGAGGCCACCGCCGGCCGGATGGCGGCCGAGCGCAGGACGGCCCATGACCTGCGCCTGCTCAAGAGGTTACTGCAGCGGTGCGAAGAGATCTCCGTCAAGGACTCCGCCGGCATGGCCGAGATCAACAGGCAGTTCCACCGCGCGGTCTGGCGGGCGAGCCACAACGAGTCGCTGATCGACCTGCTGGAGCGCCTCGACCTGCACCTGGCCCGTTACCCGGAGACGACGCTCGCGCATCCCGGACGCTGGCAGGCCGCGCGCAGGGAGCACGCGAAGCTGATCACGGCGATCGAGAAGCGCGACGGCGCAACCGCACACGACGTCGCACTCAAGCACTTCACCGAAGCCAGGAACATCAGGCTGCAGCTGTACGACGACGAGGAGGACTCGCTCCTCTGACCCAGGGCGTTCCTGTGGGCGTGACGCGACTTTGCGTCCAACGGTACGCGACTGTATACTGCACTGCCGTCGAGGCGTTCCGAACGCGAGGAGTGGCCGTATGCCCGTGACGGTCAATGACTCCACGGAGATCTACGCGGCCACCAGCGATCTCGCACCGGGTGAGCTGGTCGAGGTCGGGGCCGAGCTGTTCGACGGTCTTCCGCAGGACTGCCTGCTCGCCTCACTCGGGTTCCGGCCGACGCACGTCGGCCGCGGTTCGTGCCGAGTAACGATGACCGTCGGCGCGGGCCACCTCAACCAGCGGGGCATCGTCCAGGCGGGTGCACTGGTCGCGTTGGCCGACGCGGCCGCCGGGTGGGCGAGCTACGCCGCCGTCGAGAGCGGCCGGTTCACGACGCTCGACCTGTCCTGCAACCTGCTCCGCGCCGCGAAGCCGGGTGACGAGCTCGTGGCGCACGCGTCGCCCGTGCATCTCGGCAGGCGCACACTGGTTATCCAGGTCGTCGTGTCGCGTCAGGGCGACGAGGCGCCCGCGAACCGTCCGGTGGCCAGGGTGACCTGCACACAACTCGTACTCGATTGAGGGTTTCTCGATCGAGCCGACCGACTGGACGGAGATCTGCCGGTGATCGACCTCGCGGAGCGGACCGTCGTCCACGTGCTCGAGAAGGGCGCACACGAGCACCCGGACAAGCAGGCGATCGTCGACCGGCACGGCCGGGCGAGCTATGCCGAGCTCTTTGACAGGTCGTTGCGGATGGCGGGCGGCCTGCGGGCGTTGGGCGTACGCGCGGGCGACGCCGTCGTCCTCATGCTCGACAACACCGTCGACCATGCCCTCGTGTGGTTCGGGTGTTCGTGTCTCAATGCCGCCGAGGTGCCGCTCAACACCGGGTTCAAGGCACCCCAGATCGCCTACGTCGTCGGCCACTGCGAGGCGGAGGTGATAGTGCTCGAGGAGCACTATCTGCCCCTGCTGCGGGCTGTCGCCGACGAGCTCTCGACGGTGAAGTCCGTCGTGGTACGGGGAGACCCCGCCGCGGCCGGCGACCTGCCGTTCGCCGTGTACGCGCTGAGCGAGCTCGCCGCGAGTGAGCCGGCCGTGCCTGCGCGGGTGCGCCCACAGGACATCCTCGGCATCCTCTACACGTCGGGGACGACGGGTATGCCGAAAGGCGTGCAAGTCACGCAGGCGCAGACCTACGGGCGCATGCTGCCGCTCGGAACCGGCGCGTCCCAGCCGGACGACCGCACGCTCGTCGTGCTACCGATCTACCACGTGATCGGGCAGTGTCGCGGGCTCTACAACGCGCTCATCGCGGGCGGCACCGCTGTGCTGGAGCCGAAGTTCTCCGCGTCGGCGTTCTGGGACACCTGCCGTGCACACGACATCAGCTACGTGCCGCTGGTCGGCGTGATGGCCGGTTACCTGCTACGCCAGCCGCAGCGTCCCGACGACCGGGACCACCCCGTCCGGCACATCGCCCTGGGGACGACCAGTCCCGAGCTCGCCGACTTCCGGTCGCGGTTCGGGCTCCGCGAGGTATCGGTGAGCTACGGCCTCACCGAGGTCGGCGGCGTCCTCGTCGGGCCCGCCGAGCCCGTCGGCTGCGGCTACCTCCGCCCCGACTTCGAGGCACAGCTCGTCGACGAGGACGACGTCGAGGTGCCGCAGGGCGAGACCGGTGAGCTCGTGCTCCGGCCGACCGAGCCGTGGACCGTCATGGCCGGCTACTACAAGATGCCGGAGGAGACGCTGCGGCGTTGGCGGAACCTGTGGCTGCACACCGGTGACCTGATGCGGCGACGCGACGACGGCATGTACCTGTTCGTGGCACGGCGTGCCGAACGCATCAGGGTGAAGGGCGAGAACGTCTCTCCCGGTGACGTCGAGGCCCAGGTGGCCGAACATCCAGGTGTCGCCGAGTGTGCGGTCGTCGGGGTCGACGGTGGGACCGACGCAACGGTGGGCGAGCAGGAGGTCCTCGTCGCCCTCGTGCCCCGCGACGATGCGGACTTCGATCCGGCCGAGCTGGTCGAGTTCCTGTCCGCCCGGTTGCCGTCCTTCGCGATACCGCGGTTCGTCGCCGTCCTCGACACGCTGCCACGCACCGAGTCGACGCACCGGGTCAGGCGAACCGAGCTGGCCGCCCTCGGTCCCGGTGTCGCCTGGGACCGTCTCGCCGCAGGGAAGTCGACAAGTGAAGCCGGAGGTATCCGATGAAGAACGCGCTCGTGATCGGCGGCACCGGGCCGACCGGGCCGTACATCGTGTCCGGGCTCGTGGCCCGTGGGTACGAGCCCGTCATCCTGCATCGCGGGAGCCACGAGGTCGACTTCGTCGCGGGATACGAGCACCTGCACGCTGATCCGCACTTCGCGGAGCCGGTGGCGGAGGCGATCGGCGAACGGACGTTCGATCTCGTCGTCGCGTCGTACGGCAGGCTGCGCCTGCTGGTCGACGTGCTCGCCGGCCACACCCGGCGACTCGTCACGATCGGCGGCACCGTCTACCGCAGGCAGCCGCTGTCGCGGCCCGCGGACGAGAACGCCGAACGCGAGCTGAGCCACAAGCTGGTGGCAAGAGTGCAGGAGACGGAGGCCGCACTGCTTGCGCGACACCACGACGGCACGTTCAACCTCACGCACCTGCGGTACCCGAACCTGTACGGGCCGCGGCAGCTGGCGCCTCGCGAGTGGAGCGTGATCCGCAGGATCCGTGACGGCAGGCGGACGGTCCCCGTGATGGACGGAGGGTTGACGCTGGAAAGCCGTGCGTACGTGGAGAACGCGGCACACGCCGTGTTGGTCGTCGTCGACCACCCAGAGGAGTCGGCGGGCCGCGTCTACCACGTCGCGGACGAGGTGACGCCCACCGACGCCGAGCGTGCGCTCGCTATCGCGACGGCCATGGGCGCCGAGATCGAGCTGGTCGACTATCCACCGGCGGCCGGGCGACCCGCGTACTTCTGGGGCGGCGGCCGTAACCTCGAAGCGATGGGCCGGCCGGGTCCGCCGCCGACGCACCACAAGCTGCTCGACACGAGCCGGATCAGGGCCGAGCTCGGGTTCACCGACGTCGTGCCGTTCGAGGACGCGATCGCGCGAACGGTCGAGTGGTACCTCGAGCACCCGCTCGAGCCCGGTGGCGACGACGAGGAGCGGATCGGTGACCCGTTCGACTATGCGGCCGAGGACGCCTTCGCCGCGGCGCTCAACGCCTTCGTCGAACAGTGCGAGGGGCTGCCTTTCGCCGGCGTCACGCTTCGCCACTCCTACGACCACCCGAAGGCGGCGGCGCCCGCGCAGAAGAGCGACTGACTCGCGGCGCGCAGACGTGTACGATTGCATACAGCGGGACGCACATTTCCCGATGGTGAGGAGTCGTGCGGGGTGGTCGACGACGGTCAGGACGGGGCACAGGTCTCAGATGCTCCGCCGGGGGTATCGGACCGCGCGTCCCTCGCCGGGACCGCGGTCGTGCCACTGACCGAGGAACGCGGTGACGCGGACGCGAGGGCGCCCGAATGGACGGACGTCCTATGGGACGTCGTCGTCATAGGCGGCGGGAACGCGGGTCTGGTCGCCACGCTTTCGGCCGACGACGCAGGAGCCCGCGTGCTGCTCGTCGAGCGGGCGCCCCGGCACATGCGCGGTGGGAACACGAGACACACGAGGAACATCCGCTGCGTCCACGACGAGGACGCCTACAACACCGGTGCCTACAGCTACGACGAGCTGTGGGCAGATCTCTGCAACGTGGGTGAGGGCCCGAACGTCGAGGAGCTCGCGAGCCTCACGGTCCGCGAGTCGGAGTCCATGCCCCCGTGGATGAGCGCGCACGGCGTGCGCTGGCAGGCGCCGCTCGCGGGCACACTGCACCTCGGGAGGACGAACCGGTTCTTCCTGGGCGGAGGAAAGGCTCTGGTCAACGCGTACTACCGCGAGGTCGACAGGCGTAGAGGCATCCGGGTCGTCTACGACGCGATGGTCGAGGACTTCGAGTTCGACGGGCCCGTCTGCCGGACGGTCCTGGTGCGCTACGGAACGGCGACGCACCGGGTCAGGGCGAAGGCTGTCGTCTGCGCGTGCGGTGGCTTCGAGGCCAACATCGAGTGGCTGCGCCGGTACTGGGGCGACGCCGCCGACAACTACATCATCCGCGGGACGCCGTACAACGACGGGCACGTGCTGTCCAGGCTGTACGAGTGCGGCGCCGAGAGCGCCGGTGAGGAGAAGGGGTTCCACGCCATCGCGCTCGACGCGCGCTCGCCACGGTTCGACGGTGGCATCGCGACGCGGCTCGACACGATCCCGTTCGGGCTCGTCGTCAACAGGGACGGTCTTCGCTTCTACGACGAGGGCGAGGAGGTCTGGCCGAAACGCTACGCGATGTGGGGGCGGCACATCGCCGAGCAGCCCGACCAGATCGCGTACTCGTTCTGGGACAGCAAGGTCGACGACCTGTTCCTGCCGCCCATGTACGGCGTCGACACCGCGGACGACTTCGGCACACTGGCCGCCGGGCTCGGGCTCGACCCGGTGATCGTCACCCGCACCATCGACGAGTTCAACGAGGCGGTCGTGCCCGGCGGCACCTTCGACCCGGCGATCCTCGACGACTGCCGTACCGACGGACTGCGCCCGGCGAAGAGCCACTGGGCGCAGCCGCTCGACACGCCGCCCTATCACGCGGTCGCGATGCGGCCGGGGATCACCTTCACCTATATGGGAGTCGCCGTGGATGCCGAGGCCAGGATCCGCATGCGAGACGGTTCGTCGTTCGGCAACGTGTTCGCCGCCGGCGAGATCATGTCCGGCAACGTGCTGAGCACCGGCTACC
>JAFMQP010000322.1 GCA_017354575.1 Acidothermales bacterium
CGGCCCGCCACCGGTCGCCCAGCCGGTAGTGGCCGTCGAGGCTCTCGGTGAGCAGCTCCCACGCCTCGTCCGGCCGGTCGCGGCGGCGCGCGAGCACGCCGCGCAGGTTCAGCGACCACGCGACGCCCTCGCGGAAGCCGAGGTCGTAGCAGAGCGACAGGCTCTCCCGCAGCAGTTCCTCCGCCGTGTCGAGCGTCCTGGCGTAGAGTCCCGCGGCGCCCAGGCTGATCAGGGCCCACGCCGTGCCCTCGCTGGCGCCGTGGTCGCGGAACACGCGGAGCGCCTCACCGCACAACCGGTCCGCGCCGTCCAGGTCGCCGGTGAGCCAGGCGAGGAAGCCGAGGTAGTTGAGCGACTCGTGCACGTGGGCGCGGTCGCCCTCGCGTGCGGCGATGCCCAGGCTCTCCCTGTGCAGCGCCTCCGCCCTCGCGTACTCGCCCCGCTCGCGCGCGATGCTGCCGAGCCGCTGCAGCGCGTCGGCGACGCCGCGGTGGTCCGAGAGCTTCCGGTACAGCGCGAGCGCGGCCTCCAGGTTCTCGCCCGCGTCGGCGTAGTCGCACTCGAGGAACGCGAGCACGCCCGCGCCCAGCAACGCCTTGGCCCGCTCCGCCGGCCGGCTGGCCCGGTCGGTCGCGGCCAGCACGTCGGCCAGCCAGCCGCGGCCCTCGCGGTAGCGTCCGCGCAGGTAGCAGTACCGCCAGAGCGCACCGGCGAGACGCAGCCGCACCCGCGGGTCGACCAGGTGGGTACGCCGCAGTGCGACGCGCACGTTGCTCAACTCCGCGTCCAGCAGGTTGAGCCAGCTCGCCTGCTCGGGACCCTGCAGACCGGCCTCCGCGCGTTCGGCGAGGTCGGTGACGTACGCCGCGTGCGCCGCGGCCGCGTCCGGCAGGTCGCCGCTCTCGCGCAGCAGCTCGTAGCCGTACATGCGGATGGTGGCGAGCAGGAAGTAGCGGTTGCGCGCCGCGAACGGGCTGGGCCGCGCCAACGACTTGTCGACGAGCGACGACACCAGCGCGACCGCCGCCTGCTCACCCGCGGCCGGCCCGCACACTGCCGTCGCCGCCTCCATCGACCAGGTGCCGGCGAAGACCGACAGCCGGCGCAGCGCGTGCCGTTCCTCGGCGCTCAGCAGGTCGTAGCTCCACCTCATCGTCGCCCGGAGCGTCCGCTGCCGCGACTCCGTCGCGCGCAGGGTCAGCACGTTGACGAGCACGTCGAGGTCGTCGGCGATCTGCCGGACGGTCAGCACGTTCGTCCGCGCGGCGGCGAGCTCGAGCGCGAGCGGGAGCCCGTCCAGCTCGCGGCACACCCGCGCGATCGCGGCGACGTCGTCCGCGGCGAGGTCGAGCCACGGGTTGAGCGCGCGCAGCCGGCGGACGAACAGCTGCACGGCCGGCGCCGCCAACAGCTCGTCGGCCGCGTCGTGCGGTCCGGGTACGGGCAGCGGCGCGACGGAGTGCACCACCTCGCCGGGCAGCCGCAGCCGTTCCCGGCTGGTCGCGAGGACGGTGAGCCCGGGCACGGCGCCGAGCAGCCGGTCCACCAACCGTGCGCAGGCCGCGACCAGGTGCTCGCAGTTGTCGAGCACGAGCAGGGGACGCCGGTCGCCGACCTCGCCGGCGATGCTCTCCTCGACGCTCTGGCCGCCGACCTGCCGGATGCCGAGCGCGTGCGCGACCGCCTCCGGCAGCGCCGCCGCGTCGGTGAGGAACGCGAGTGGGGCGAACGCGACGCCGTCCGCGAAGCCGCCGGCCAACCGGCCGGCGACGGTCAACGCGAGCTGGGTCTTCCCGACGCCGCCGGGTCCGGCGAGGGTCACCAGCCTCGTGTGGTCCGTGAGGAGCGTGGCGACGGTCGTGACGTCGGCGTCCCGGCCGACGAGCGGCCCGCGCGGCGCCGGCGGCCGGGCGAGGTCGGACCGGACGGCCGGGACGGCACCGGTCGCGGCGCGCACCAGTTCGTCCCTGTGCCGCTCACCGAGCCCGAGCGTGTCGGCGAGCACGCGCACGGTGAACGCGCGCGGGTTGCGGCGCCGTCCGCGTTCCAGCGCGGCTACGGCATCCACGGAGAGCCCGGCGCGTTCGGCCAGAGCCTGCTGCGAGAGGCCCGCCGTCAGACGGAACCTGCGCAGCAGTCCCCCGAAGTCGTTCGATCCATCCCCGGCCACGGACGTGACCCTTTCCTCGGCCTAGCCGGAAGGTACGCCGCCCGCGCCCGCGTTGTCAGGGTTTTGTCCGGTACACGTGCGAGCGGTGTCGGTGGTATCACCGAGACATCCGCGTGATGCTGAGGGTGCATCACGGGACGGAGCTGGTGGGGAGCTCCGACGGTGCGTCGCCGGCGACCGGTTCGCCATGCCGGTCCCTGTGGCCGGGGATGCACCGTCGGTCATGGCTCGCGGCGGGCGGTCTCATCGGGGTCCGCAGACCGCCCGTCGCGAACCAGACCGACGTCCCGGCTCGTCTCACGACGCGGGCCGAACACGCCTGGCACCGGGCGTCCACCCCGCCCACAGGTGACGGTCCGTAGACTGCCCGCCGTGAACGATTCCCCGTCCCTTCCGCCGCAGTACGCCCCGGCCGACGTCGAGGGACCGCTGTACCGGCGCTGGTCCGATGCCGGCCTTTTCACCGCCGACCCGGCGAGCGGCAGGCCGCCGTACAGCATCGTGATCCCGCCGCCCAACGTCACCGGGTCGCTGCACCTGGGCCACGCGTTCCAGCACACGTTGATGGACGCGCTCACCCGGCGCCGGCGGATGCAGGGGTACGAGGCGCTGTGGCTGCCGGGCATGGACCACGCCGGCATCGCGACGCAGACGCTCGTCGAGCGGCAGCTCGCCGAGGAGGGCAGGAGCCGGCACGACCTCGGCCGCGAGGCGTTCGTCGAGCGCGTCTGGCAGTGGAAGGAGCGCTACGGGGGACAGATCCTCGGCCAGATGCGCCGGCTCGGCGACGGCGTCGACTGGTCGCGGGAGCGGTTCACCATGGACGCCGGGCTGTCCCGCGCCGTCCTCACCATCTTCAAGCGGCTGTTCGAGGACGGGCTCGTCTACCGCGCCGAGCGGATCATCAACTGGTGCCCGCGCTGCCTCACCGCGCTGTCCGACATCGAGGTCGACCACCGCGACGTCGACGGCGAGCTCGTGTCGTTGCGGTACGGCGACGGTGACGACACCGTCGTCGTCGCCACCACCCGCGCCGAGACGATGCTGGGCGACACCGCCGTCGCGGTGCACCCGGACGACGAGCGGTACGCGCACCTCGTCGGCCGCGAGGTGACGCTGCCGCTCACCGGGCGGAGGATCCCGGTCGTCGCCGACCCGCACGTCGACCCGTCGTTCGGCTCCGGCGCGGTGAAGGTGACGCCGGCGCACGACCCCAACGACTTCGAGATCGGCCGCCGGCACGACCTGCCGTCGCTGACCGTCCTGGACGAGCGGGGCCAGGTCACCGCGCACGGCCCGTTCGAGGGGCTGGACCGGTTCGAGGCCCGCCCCGCCGTCGTCGCCGCGCTGCGCGAGCAGGGCCGGGTCGTCGACGAGCGGCGCCCGTACAGCCACGCCGTCGGGCACTGCTCGCGCTGCGACACCGTCGTCGAGCCACGGCTGTCGCTGCAGTGGTTCGTCCGGGTCGCGCCGCTCGCCAAGGCCGCGGGCGACGCCGTCCGCGACGGCCGGGTCGCGATCCACCCGAAGGAGCTGGAGTACCGCTACTTCGAGTGGGTCGACAACATGCACGACTGGTGCATCTCGCGGCAGCTGTGGTGGGGACACCGCATCCCCGTCTGGTACGGGCCGGACGGCGAGGTCGTCTGCGTCGGCGCGGACGAGGAGCCGCCGAGCGGCGATGGCTGGCGGCAGGACCCGGACGTCCTCGACACCTGGTTCTCCTCCGCGCTGTGGCCGTTCTCCACGCTGGGTTGGCCGGACGACACCGCGGACCTGCGCCGGTTCTACCCGACCGACGTGCTGCTCACCGGCTACGACATCCTGTTCTTCTGGGTCGCGCGGATGATGATGTTCGGCCTGTACGCGATGTCCGACCGCGGGCCGGACGGCTCGGTGCCGTTCCGGACGATCGCGCTCACCGGCCTGATCCGCGACAAGCACGGCAAGAAGATGAGCAAGTCACGCGGCAACACCGTCGACCCGCTCGAGTGGATGGACGCGTACGGCTCGGACGCGCTGCGGTTCACCCTCGCCCGCGGCGCCAACCCCGGCCAGGACGTGCCCGTCGGCGAGGAGTGGGTGCAGGGTTCGCGCAACTTCTGCAACAAGCTCTGGAACGCCACGCGGTTCGCCTTGCTGAACGGCGCCGACTCGGTCGCGCCGCTGCCGCCGGTCGAGCGGCGTACCGCGGCTGACCGGTGGATCCTGTCCCGCCTGCACGGCACGCTCGCCCAGGTCGACGCGCTGTACGAGGACTTCCAGTTCGCCAAGCTCGCCGACCTGCTCTACCACTTCACCTGGGACGAGTTCTGCGACTGGTACCTGGAGATCGCCAAGGCGCAGGTCGACCGCGGGGGAGAGGTGGCCGACGGCACCCG
>JAFMQP010000071.1 GCA_017354575.1 Acidothermales bacterium
GCGGGCGAGGCTGCCGACCGCGCCGCCGACGGCGACGACGGCGAGCACGTCGACGTGCGCGAGTAGACGGTGCGGGCCGGCACGGCGCGGCGCGGCGCGGAAGACGTCGTCGGAACGGGACGCCGGGCGCAGCAGGGCACGGCGCACCCTGGGCCTCGGGTCATGCTCGCCGGACAGCGCGGTCCCCTCTCCGTCCAGGGACCGTTGGCGACGTGCGTCGCGGTTGCTGCGGCGAGCCCCTCCGCCGTACCGACGGCGCCAGTCTATCCGGGCGCTCAGGTCGGGCCCTGTACGGTCGAGCTACTACCGATGTAGTAGAAAGTTCAGAAGATGTTCGACAACAGTGTGTTCCTCGCCGTGAACGCGTTCGCCAGGCAGACGCCGTGGCTGCACGGCTTCCTCCTCGGCTACGCGGACGAAGGGTTCCTGTCGTTCGCGGTGCTGATGGTCGCCGGCTGGTGGCTGGCCCGGCGCGCCGCGGACGTCCGCCGGATGGCCGCGGCGCTCTGGACGCCGATCGCCACGCTGCTCGCGGTTGCGGTCAACCAGCCGCTCGTCGCGCTCTTCCACGAACCGCGGCCGTTCGTCGCCTACCACCACATCCTCGTGCTGGGCCACCACGGCGCCGACCCCGGGTTCCCCAGCGACCACGCCACCATGGCCGGTGCGGCGGCCGCCGGGCTCTTCCTCGTCTCCCGTCGCCTCGGCGCGTTCACCGCCTTCGCCGCGCTGCTGATGGCGTTCGCCCGGGTGTACGTCGCCGACCACTACCCGCGGGACGTGGCCGCGGGCCTCGTGCTCGGCGCGGTGGTCTGTCTGCTGGGATTCCTGGTGCTGCGCCGCCTGCTCGTCCGGCTCGTGGAGTGGCTGGCGGGTACGCGGGTACGCCCGCTCGTGCTGTGCCGGCGGGCGTACCCGGTGTACGTGCCTCAGTCCTCGGCGTCCTCGTCGTCGGCGCCCGGCTCGTCCGCCGTGGCGGACTCCTCCGGGTCGTCCTCGGCGAGGATCCGGTAGAGCGCGCGGCGCGCGTCGGCCAGCACCTGCTTGGCCTGCTGGAGCTGGGCGGTGGTGCCCGCCTGGGTCACCTGGATGGCGGCCCAGGACAGCTGGGCGCCGAGTGCCGTGAGCTCCTGCACGTCGTCGTCGATGTCGCCGGAGACCGAATCCCACGGGGCGTCGTACGCCTCCGGCCGGGAGTCGACGTGCTCGCGGCCCTCGTCGGTGAGCTCGTACGCCTTGCGCCCGTCCACCTCGGTGGTGCGGACCAGCCCCTCGTCCTCGAGCTGCTGCAGTGCCGGGTAGACCGAGCCCGGGCTCGGACGCCAGTAGCCGGCGCTGCGCTCCCTGAGCTCCTGGATGACCTGATAGCCGTTCATCGGCCGCTCGCCGAGCAGGGCGAGCACCCCGGCGCGGACGTCGCCGCGCCGTGCCCGTGCCTTGCGGAAGCCGCGGCGGCCGAACCCGCGCGGGCCGAACCCCCGCGGGTCGAAGCCGGGGCCCGGGCCGAACCCGGGGCGGGGGCCGAAGCCCGGTGGCACGGGCGGCATCGGCGGGAGCCCGCCGCGTGGCCCGCGGCGACGGCTGCCGTGACGCCGGCCGCGCTCCTCGTGCTCCTCGGACATGTGGTTGAACCAGGGGCCGTGAGTCCACGGCCCCCTCATCGCTGCTGCGTCCATGTGGATCGCGTCCTCTCTTTCGACTGTCTGCGATGCGTCAACGATATATCGGAATAGCTCGGGAGGCAAGAGCTGTGCGTACGGCCGATGCGCGTTTCGCCCCGGTGAGCGGTGCCGATAGACTCGGAGACTCGTCCGGGTGTGGCGCACACACCCACCACGCACCGTCAGGTGCGATCCGATCGTCGACGGATGCGACCGCCGTCCAGACCGCTGCTACGAGGAGTTCCGCCGTGTCCGAGGTCCGTATCCAGGCCGAGCCGCGTACCGAGTTCGGCAAGGGCGCGGCCCGCCGTATCCGCCGTGCCGACAAGGTGCCCGTCGTGCTCTACGGCCACGGCGGCGAGCCGCGGCATCTGTCCATGCCCGGTCACGAGCTGATGCTGGCGCTGAAGACGCCGAACGTGCTGCTGCGCATCGACGGCATCGGCACGTCCGAGCTGGCGCTGCCGAAGGCCGTGCAGCGCGACCCGATCAAGGGCTTCCTCGAGCACGTGGACCTCATCCTGGTCCGCAGCGGCGAGAAGGTCAGCGTCGAGGTGCCGGTCAAGGTCACCGGCGACGTCGTGGTCGACGGCATGCTCGACCTCCAGCTGAACAGCCTCGCGGTCCTCGCCGAGGCCACCCACATCCCCACCGAGTTCGAGGTGGACATCCAGGGGCTGGCGATCGGCGACCAGGTCACCGCGGCGGACGTCAAGCTGCCCGGCGGCGTCGAGCTCGACGTCGACCCCGAGGCGCTCGTCCTCCACATCATCGCGGCGCCGACGGCCGAGGAGCTCGCCGAGGGCGAGGAAGAGGAAGGCGCCGAGGCCGCCGAGGGCGAGGCCGAGGGTGCCGAGGAGGACGCCGAGTCCGCGGCGGAGGAGCCCGCCGAGTCGGCCGGCTGAGCCGGCGGCCCGCTCCCTCCGATGGACGCAGCTTCCACGGCGTCCGCGCCGTGGCTGGTCGTCGGGCTGGGCAACCCCGGCCCGACGTACGCGGGCAACCGGCACAACGTCGGCTTCCTCGTCGTCGACCTGCTCGCGAAGCGGCGGGGCGGCAGGTTCAGGCGCGGCCGGTTCCGCGCGGAGGTCGCCGAGGAGCGCATCGACGGCGTGCGGTGCGTGCTCGCGAAGCCGCAGACGTACATGAACGACTCGGGTGCGGCGGTCGCCGGTCTACGCGGCTTCTTCAAGGTGCCGCTCGACCGCGTCGTGGTCGTGCACGACGAGCTGGACCTCGAGTACGGCCAGCTGCGTACCAAACTGGGCGGCGGCGACAACGGGCACAACGGGCTGAGGTCGATCCGCACCTCGCTTGGCAGTGGGGAGTTCTACCGGGTGCGTTTCGGCATCGGCCGGCCGCCGGGCCGGATGACCCCGCACGACTACGTGCTCAAGGACTTCGGCCGCGCCGAGCGCGGCGACCTCGGCTACCACGTCGACCGCGCGGCGGACGCCGTGGAGTCCCTGCTACGGGACGGCCTCGAGCGGACCCAGAACATCTTCAACACGCGACCGCCCGCGCCGTGAGCTCCGTCGTCGTGCTACTAATGTCCCGCCAGTCCGACGCGTACCGATGACCGAGGTGACCGGGGTGACCGACGGCGATCACCAGGTCGCCCGTGCCGCGGCGGCGCGCACCGGCGAGGTGCTGCGCGAGCTGCGCTGGCTGAACCGCGACGCCGACCCGGCCAGGCTGCGGATGGAGGGCGACCGGTCGGCGCAGGCGTGTCTCGCCGAGTACCTCGCCGAGGTACGGCCGGACGACGTCGTGTTCTCCGAGGAGGCCGCCGACGACCCGGTTCGGCTCGACGCCGACCGCGTGTGGATCGTCGACCCGCTCGACGGCACCCGCGAGTTCGGCGAGGTGGGCCGCGGCGACTGGGCCGTGCACGTCGCACTCTGGGTCAGGGACGGCGACGACGGCAGGCTCGCCGCCGGAGCGGTCGCGCTGCCCGCGCTCGACGTCGTGCTGACCGCGGACGAGCCGCCCGCGCTCGGCACCGTGGAGGCTCCACCACGTATCGTGGTCAGCCGTACCCGCCCGCCGGCCGAGGCCGTCCGCCTGGCCGAGCAGCTGCGGGGAGAGCTCGTCCCGATGGGATCCGCCGGCGCGAAGGTGGGAGCGGTGCTGCGTGGTGAGGCGGAGGCGTACGTCCACTCCGGCGGGCAGTACCAGTGGGACTCCGCCGCCCCGGTGGCCGTCGCGCGTGCCGCGGGCCTGCAGACGTCCCGACTGGACGGCTCCCCACTGGTCTACAACAGGGCCGACCGGGCTCTGCCCGACCTCGTCGTGTGTCGCCAGGAGGTGGCCGGCGAGATCATGAGAGCCTTGAACGACCGATCGACGCGGATCGCGTAGCCGTAGAAGGAGCACCAGGTTTGACCACGGTCGACTACCGCCTGTCCCAGCTGGACGCGCTGGAGGCGGAGGGTATCCACATCATCCGCGAGGCCGCCGCCGAGTGCGAGCGGCCCGCGCTGCTGTTCTCCGGCGGCAAGGACTCCTGTGTCCTGCTCCACCTCGCCGTGAAGGCGTTCTGGCCGGCCAAGGTGCCCTTCCCCGTCCTGCACGTCGACACCGGGCACAACTTCCCCGAGGTCATCGAGTTCCGCGACATGCTCGTCGACAAGCTCGGCGTCCGGCTGGAGGTGGCGTCCGTGCAGGACGCCGTCGACGACGGCCGCGTCGTCGAACGCCCGGGACAGAGCCGCAACCGGCTGCAGACGCAGGTGCTGCTGGACGCGATCGTCGAGCACGGCTTCGACGCGCTGTTCGGCGGTGCGCGCCGGGACGAGGAGAAGGCGCGGGCCAAGGAGCGGGTGTTCTCGTTCCGCGACGAGTTCGGCCAGTGGGAGCCGAAGGCGCAGCGGCCGGAGCTGTGGAGCCTCTACAACACCCGCGTGCAACCCGGCGAGCACATGCGCGTGTTCCCGCTGTCCAACTGGACCGAGCTGGACATCTGGGACTACGTCGCCCGCGAGCACATCGAGCTGCCGTCGATCTACTTCGCCCACCAGCGCACGGTGTTCGAGCGCGACGGGATGCTGCTCTTCGACCACGAGGTCACCGCCCGGCGTCCGGACGAGGCGGCGTACCAGGCGACCGTCCGGTACCGCACGGTGGGGGACATGTCCTGCACCGGCGCGGTCGAGTCCACGGCCGGCACCGTGGAGGACGTCATCGCCGAGGTGGCCACGAGCCGGATCACCGAGCGCGGCGCGACCCGCGCCGACGACAAGTTCAGCGAGGCCGCGATGGAGGACAGGAAGCGGGAGGGCTACTTCTGATGGACCTGCTCCGGTTCGCCACGGCCGGTTCGGTCGACGACGGCAAGAGCACGATGATCGGCCGGCTGCTCTTCGACTCCAAGGCGATCTTCGAGGACCAGCTCGACGCGGTCGAGCGGGCGAGCCGCACCCGCGGCACCGAGTACACCGACCTCGCGCTGCTGACCGACGGCCTGCGCGCCGAGCGCGAGCAGGGCATCACGATCGACGTGGCGTACCGGTACTTCGCGACGCCGCGGCGGAAGTTCATCATCGCCGACACCCCGGGCCACGTGCAGTACACCCGCAACATGGTCACCGGCGCGTCCACCGCGAACCTCGGCGTCGTGCTCGTCGACGCCCGCAACGGACTCACCGAGCAGAGCCGCAGGCACGCGTTCCTGCTCAACCTGCTGCGCGTGCCGCACGTCCTGCTCGCCGTCAACAAGATGGACCTCGTCGGGTACGCCGAGGACGTGTACGAGCGGATCCGCGAGGAGTTCCAGATCTTCGCCCAGCGGCTGAACGTCGCCGACCTCACGGTCATACCGATCTCGGCGCTCAAGGGCGACAACGTCGTCGAGCGGTCCGCGGAGATGAGCTGGTACGACGGCCCGACGCTGCTCGGCCACCTGGAGAACATCCACGTCGCCAGCGACCGCAACCTCATCGACGTGCGCTTCCCCGTCCAGTACGTGATCCGGCCGAAGTCGAACCAGTACCACGACTTCCGCGGCTACGCCGGCACCCTGGCGGGCGGCGTGATGAAGGTCGGCGACGAGGTGATGGTGCTGCCGTCGGGCTTCACCAGCACGATCACGGGGATCGACACCTACGACGGGCCGGTCCAGGAGGCCTTCCCCGAGAAGGCCGTCGTCGTCCGGCTCGCCGACGACATCGACATCTCCCGCGGCGACATGATCTGCCGGCCGCACAACTCGCCGCGGGTCACCCAGGATCTCGACGCCATGGTGTGCTGGATGGGCGAGCGCGGCACGCTGCGCAAGGGCGGCAGGTACGTGCTGAAGCACACCACCCGCACCGTCCGCGCGATCGTCCGCGACCTGCACTACCGGCTCGACATCAACACGCTGCACCGCGACGAGGCCGCGGACGCGTTGACGTTGAACGAGATCGGCCGCATCACGCTGCGCACGACGCAGCCGCTGTTCGCCGACGACTACGGGCGCAACCGCACCACGGGCGGGTTCATCCTCATCGACGAGGCGACGAACCAGACCGTGGCCGCGGGCATGCTCGACCTCGACAAGACCTGAAGCCCGGTCACCGGTCGTCGGGCTCGTCCGGTGTCCCCTCGCCGACGTCCGGGTGGTCCTCGTCCGGCACGACGACGTCCTTGCCGCGTGCCGTTTCGCGCAGGTGCTCGAGCAGCCGGCGGTCCTCCTCGCTCAGGTCCTGCTCGCCCGAGACCTCTCGCCGTGGATCGCTCATGCCGGTGTGCTAACCGGCCGCGGGGGCGGGAAACGCGGGTATCGCCTGACGGACGGCCAGGGGCGACCGTCCGGAGACGACCGCCCGCCAGGCGAGGATCGATGCGCCGCGGAGGTGTTCGGGGCATCCTCGGTGGGGAAGGAGGACGTTTCCGCACGTTAGCGAATGACCGCGCCGTTGGCCATATGGCAAAGCGGCGCATGAAGGGCATGCGCGACATTCCGCCGTAATCTTTTCGAGACCTTTGCCGTGGAGGGCCCGGGCGTCAGACGACGCGGCCGCGCCGGTGCAGCCGGCGCAGGACGGCGTCCGGGGTGACCAGTCCGGACGCGATCGCCAGCGCGAGGTACGCGAGGGCCTGCCGGGGGTCACGGCGCACCGTTCGCCGCACCCACCGCAGCGTCTCCCGCCGGTCGCCGAGGGCGGCGTGGGCGAACGCGATCTGCCCGGCGACGCGCGCCTCGCCCGCACGGCTGCCGCGCAACTCCGGGTACCCGTCGAGCAGCCGGGCGAGGGCCGTCGCCGTCGCGCCCCAGTCGCGGCCGGACCCCGGTTCGTCGTTCCCACGGACGAGCGCGTGCACCTCGGGCACGTTCGCGACCGGGCTCTCCCGCGCGACGCGCAGCAGCAGCTCGTAGTCGACGCCGAAGCCGCCGGGCGCGTCCTCGTCGACCATGCCGAGGTCGACGAGCCGCTGCCGCCGGAACAGGAACGACGACGGGTGCAGCTCCGCGGGCGGGCCGCGCAGCAGCTCGTCCGTGCTCACCTCGGTGGCGTCGAGCCGGTGGTCGCAGGTGTGGCCGCCGGACTCGATCCGGATGCCGCACGAAACCAGTGCCGCGTCGGGTACCTCGGCGAGCCGCCGCGCCTGGGCGGAGAGCTTGCCCGGCAGCCACGCGTCGTCGTCGCCGCAGAACGCCACGAGCTCGGTCTGGGTGAGGATGATGCCGGTGTTGCGCGCGCCGGCGAGGCCCGGCTTGCGGGTGTTCGAGCAGACGAGGACGGAGCGCCGCCCGTCCCGGCACAGCGAGAAGTCCGGCTCCGTCCCGTCGTACACGACGAGGCAGTGCACGTCGCCCGGGTAGTCCTGTGCGCGGATCGCGTCGACGGCGCGCTGCAGCAGCTCGGCCCGGCCCCGGGTGGGGACGATCGCAGTCACGGCCGGGCTCGCGGAGGTGGACACCTGGTGCGCTCCTGTTCCCCACCCGTCTTCACGGCCCCTGTGGCAGGGTGCCTACGAAGCGTGCCACATCAGCTTGGCACGGCGCGGCCCAGCGCGGCGAGCGCGCCAGGCACGTCGTCGACGGTGACGGCGTCGACGCCCATGTCCACGTACCGGACGACGTGGTCGGCCGTTGGCGCCCACACGCGGAGCTCGAGGCCGGCCGCACGCGCGATCCGCGGCGACGTCGGCGGGCCGGCGCCGGCTGGCGAGCTTCGGTTCTTCGTAGCTGACGGTGTGCGCCATGAGCACCTCGACGCCGAGCTGCGCGGCGGACGCGACCGCCAGGTCGAACGGGAACGTCATCCAGGTGATGTAGCCGAGTGGGATGCCCGGAACGCGGTCACGGACGAGCGTCAGCGTCGCCGGGTCGAACGACGTCACGAGCAGCGGCCGGTGGCCGAGCTCGCGTTCGAGTGCCGGGCAGAGCAACGCCCCCGGCGTCCGGTCGGCGGGGACGAGCGCGTGCTCGGCGCCCGGCTTGACCTCGATGTCGATACCGACGGACGGCGGCAGCGCGTCGAGGATCACGTCGAGACCTGTGATGCCGAGGTCGCGCAGCGGTGCGGCGTCGTGCTCGACGACGACGGTGCCGTCCGACCAGGCCGGGTCGTGCAGGACGACGAGCTGGTCCGCGGACGTGCGGCGTACGTCGATCTCGACCCAGTCGACGTCCGCCTCGACGGCGGTCGCGACGGACTCGACCGTGTTCTCGACGGGGCGTCCCTCGGCGTTCTTGCCGAAGCCGCGGTGCCCGATGGGCGCCGGCGGGTCGGTGAACACGCGATCCATCGGCGTCAGCCGAGCGGTCGGCGGATGGCCTACAGTGAGGCGGCATGGCGCGGATCGACGTCGACCCCGGGCGGGGTCTGTTCCTGCTGTCCACGATGCGGACAAGCCACGTCGTCCGCGTGACGTCGACGCCGGAGGCGGAGGACGCGCTCGTCGGCACCTACACGGGCCCGCTCGTCGACCTCGACGCGGCCGCCGACATCGCCGCGCTCGACGTCCCCGACTGGCGTGGGTTCGAGTCCACGCTCGACGGGCGCGAGGAGTACCCCGTCGCCGGCGGCGTCAGGTTCGGTCAGCCGGCGCTCGCGGTCCGCCACCCCGACGGCGTGCGGTCGGTCGAGTGGCGGTTCGCCGGGCACCGCGTCACCGACGAGGCCGGCGGCCATACGCTCGAGCTCGACTTCGCCGACGCCGCGTACCCGCTGCGGGTGACGGTGGCGTACCGCGTCCACGACGGCGGTGACGTCGTGGAGAGGTGGGCGAACGTCACCAACGACGGTGACGGTGCGGCGATCGAGCTGCACCGGTTCGACTCCGGTGCGCTGCCGCTGCCGCGGCGGGACGCGTACCGGCTCAGCCACCTGTTCGGCCGCTGGGGCGCGGAGACGCAGCTTCAGCGGCTGCCCGACGTCGCCGTCGGCGAGACCGTGCTGACGAGCCGCAGGGGGACGACGAGCCACCAGGCGAACCCGTGGTTCGCGATCGACGACGGCACCGCGACGGAGACGCGCGGCGAGGTCGTCTCCGGCGCGCTGGCGTGGAGCGGGTCGTGGCGCATCGTCGTGCGGCGCACCGAGAACGGCAGGGCGCAGGTGCTCGCCGGCTTCGGCCACGAGGCGTTCGGGCCGTACCGGCTCGCGCCGGGGGAGACGCTGACGACGCCGGTGTTCGCGCACCTGTGGACCGACGGCGGCTTCGGCGGCGCGAGCCGTGAATGGCATGCGTATGCGCGCAGCCATGTGCTGCCGCGTGCCGACGAGGTGCGTCCGGTGCTCTACAACTCTTGGGAGGCAACGGGTTTCGACCTCGACCAGCCGAGTCAGGAGCGGCTCGCCGAACGCGCGGCCGACCTCGGTGCCGAGCTGTTCGTCGTCGACGACGGGTGGTTCGGGAGCCGGACGAGCGACCACGCGGGTCTCGGCGACTGGCACGTCAACCGGGAGCGGTTCCCCGACGGGCTGGGCCCGCTCATCGAGCGCGTGCACGAGCTCGGCATGGCCTTCGGCATCTGGGTCGAGCCCGAGATGGTCAACCCGGACAGCGAGCTGTACCGGGCGCACCCGGACTGGGTGTACCACTTCCAGAACCGCACCAGGCACGAGATGCGCAACCAGCTGGTGCTGAACCTCGCGCGCCGCGACGTCGCCGACTGGATCTACGAGCAGCTGCACCGGCTGCTGGCCGAGAACGACATCGCGTTCGTCAAGTGGGACATGAACCGGCCGTTCACCGAAGCGGGCTGGCCCGGCGACGCCGACAACCCGGACCGGCTGTGGCTCGACCACGTGCACAACCTCTACCGGGTCTGGGACCGGCTGCGTACCGCGCACCCGGACGTGGCGATCGAGTCGTGCTCCGGCGGCGGCGCGCGGATCGACTTCGGCATCCTCGCGCGCGCCGACCAGGTGTGGACGTCGGACAACACCGACGCGAGCGACCGGCTGGTGATCCAGCACGGGTTCAGCCAGCTCTACCCTGCGCGGGCGATGACGTGCTGGGTGACCGACGTGCCGAACTTCCTCACCACGCGGGACGTGTCGCTGCGCTACCGGTTCCACGCCGCGATGACCGGCGTCCTCGGCATCGGCGGCGACCTGTCCCAGTGGGCGCCCACGGACCTCGCGCAGGCGCGGGAGCTCGTCGCCGAGTACAAGCGGATCCGTACCGTCGTGCAGCTCGGCACGCAGTACCGGCTGAGCGCACCGGGCACGGGGCTCACGGCCGTCCAGTACACGTCCGCCGACGGCGCGCACACCGTGCTGTTCGCGTTCCTCGAGGGCGGCCGGTTCGGCGAGCGCCCCGCGCCGGTGCGCCTCGCCGCGCTGGACGCCGCGGCGCGCTACCGGGTGAGCGGCGACGGTGTCGAGGAACGCGAGCTGTCCGGCGCCGCTCTGTTCGGCCACGGCCTGCCGCTGGACCTACGGGGCGACCACGCGAGCGTCCTCGTCCACGTCGAACGGGTCTGATCGGCGCCGGAACGGATCACTTCGAGGAGCGTGCCGGCTCGCGGGACTCGGGTGCGCTGGACGTGGCCGCCGCACCGGCGCGGTGGGGGAGCGCGGGCAGGCCGTGGGCGCGGCGGACGGCCGTCCAGCCCACGGTCGCCGCGAGGGCGGCGGCTACGAGCGCGACGACCAGGGTCACGTTGCCGGCGCCGAGCATCTTGAGCGCCGACGCCACCAGCACGACCACGAGCGCGCGCCGGATGACGCCGCCGGGCAGCCGGCTGGAGCCGAGCGCGCCGAGCAGTACGCCGGGGATCGAGCCGACGAGCACGGACGCCGTCACCGCGAACTGGAAGTCGCCGAACAGCACGTGCCCCAGCGCGGCCGCGACGACCAGTGGCACCGCCTGCACGAGGTCGGTGCCCACCAGCCGGTTCGCGCGCAGCGTCGGGTAGAGCAGCAACAGGGCGACGATGATGAGCGAACCCGAACCCACGGACGTCAGCCCGACGACCAGGCCGCCGACGGCGCCGATCGCCGCCGTCGGCACCGGGCGCACCACCACCCCCACCGGCCGGGCGTCCGGCGGAGCATCGCCGGAACGGCGCGACTCACGCAGTGACGTGTACGCCTTCGCCGCGATGCCCGCCGCGGCGACGAGCAGCGCGACGCCGAGGGCGATCTGCACTCCGCGCTGCACCTGCTCGCCGTGCCCGAACAGCTTGATGAGCAAGGCGCCCGCGAACGCCGCCGGCACCGAGCCGACGCACAGCCACTTCACCAGCCCGAGGTGGACGGTACGGCGCTTCAGGTGGACGAGGCCGCCGAACGGCTTCATGAACACCGACGCGACGAGGTCGCTCGACACCGCCGCGAGCGGCTGGACGCCGAAGAACAGCACGAGCATCGGCGTCATCAGCGCCCCGCCGCCCATGCCGGTGAGCCCGACGACGAGACCGACGAGGAAGCTTCCGGTCGTCATGGCCCAGCTCATGCTTTACCGATTACCCTTGTTTACCCGATCACTCCAGTCGACTTGCCGACCCTAACGGATGACCTCCGAGAGCGGCCAGTGCCGGCGTGTCAGCCTGCGGCGGACAGCCAGCCGGCCTTGGTGAGGTGGGCGAGCACCTCGCGCAGCGCCTCCCGCACGGGCACCGTCCCGGTGTCGATCGTGAGCTCCGCGTCGGTCGGTTCCTCGTACGGGTCGCTGATGCCGGTGAACTCCGTGATCAGCCCCGCGCGCGCCTTCGCGTACAGGCCCTTGCGGTCGCGCGCCTCGCACGCCTCGAGCGACGCCGCCGCGTGCACGAGGACGAAGCCGCCGCCCGCCTCGGTGACCATCCGGCGCACCTCGGCACGGGTCGCGGCGTACGGCGCGATCGGTGCGCAGATCGCCACGCCGCCGTGCCGGCAGGCCTCCGCGGCGACGTATCCGATGCGCAGGATGTTGCGGTCGCGGTCCTCGCGGGAGAAGCCCAGGCCGGCGGACAGCATCCGCCGCACCACGTCGCCGTCGAGGAACGTCACCGTGCGGTCGGCGCGTTCGACGAGCGCGTCGCGGAGCGCGCGGGCGAGGGTCGACTTCCCCGACCCGGACAGGCCGGTGAAGAACACGGTAAGCCCGCGGCGGGCCAGTGGCGGCCGCACGTGCCGGAGCTCCGCCGCCACGGCCGGCGGCGTGAACCACTCCGGCAGCGGCTCGCCCGCGTCGAGCAGCTCCCGCACCGCCGCGTCGTCGAGCGGTGCGCGCAGGTCGACGGCGTCGCCCACGGGGCGCCAGGCGTCGGTGGCCGGGTCGTACCCGACCGGTCCCGGCGCCACGAGCGGCACCGCGGCGTCGCCGGGATCGC
>JAFMQP010000072.1 GCA_017354575.1 Acidothermales bacterium
GGCATGGTCCTGTCGGTGCCTGGCGTTACTGTCGTCTCCATGGTGGAGGCGGGTGCACGTGCCGAGACGGTGTCGACCGCCGTCGGCATGCTGCGCGCGGATCTCGGCGCGACGCTGCGGCTAAACGAGCTCGCCGACGCGCTCGGCTACAGCCCGTTCCACCTCACCCGCGTGTTCCGCACCGTCGTCGGCGTCCCGCCCGGCGAGTTCCGTACGGCGCTGCGCTTCGACTTCGCGAAGCGGTTGCTGCTGCTCGAGCGGCTGTCGGTCACCGACACCTGCTACGAGGTCGGCTTCGACAGCCTCGGCACGTTCTCGTCCAGGTTCAGCAGGCTGGTGGGCGTCAGTCCCGCGGAGTTCCAGCGGCTGCCGGAACTCGTCCACGAGTCGACGCCCGACCACGTCATCGTGCGGAGCGCGGGCGACACCCGCGCGGTCGTCCGCGGCACCGTGCGCGCCGCCGGCTGCGACGGACCCGTCTACGTCGGGCTGTTCCCCACGTCGCTCGCGTACAGCCGTCCGGTCGTCGGCACGTATCTACCGCGCCCCGGTGCATTCGAGCTCCCCGCCGTCCCGCTCGGCAGCTACCGGCTCCTCGCGGCCGGCTTCCCCGCCGCGGCGGACGCCATCGCGCGGCTGCTCCCCGACCAGCGCACCCAGGTCGGCAGCGCGAACCGGTGGCTGCGCGTCGTCACCGGCACCGAGCGGCTCCGCGCGGACGTCCGGCTCAGCCCGCTCGACCCCGACCAGCCGCCGGTGCTCGTCGCCACGCCGGCCCTGTCACTGCCCCGTTGACGCCTTCGCGCGGTCGTGCGAGGCGAGGCGGTACGCGTCCATCACGCTGATCGCGTAGACGAAGAGGCCGCCCGCGTACCTGCCGAGCAAGGACCGGCTCGGATCGGCGAGATGCACGGTGATGATGCCGAGCAGCAGCGTGTAGAAGACGAACATCAGCCCGCGGAACGGCCGGCCGATCGCGACGTGGCCGACACCCGGCAGCACGGCCGCGAGGCAGAGCACGAGCAGTGGCGTCCTGGTCAGCTGCTCCCGCGCACGGGCCAGCACCGTCATGAACGCACCTCCTCGAGCGACCGTGCGGTCGCCGTCATCCGGGTGAGCGTGGCCACCAGGTCGTCGGGGGTCAGCACCGGCGCGCCGAGGTCGATCCGGCGTCCGACGCGGTACCGCCCGGGGTCGGCGGTCTGGACCCGCCGCACCACCCGCACACCGTTCGCCGACAACGCGATCTCCTTCGTCTCCGTCTCGGCGAGCAGGGACGCGAGCGGCCCGAGCGGCACGTCCGCCCCCGCGGCGGCGTCGCTCGCGGCGCGCGCGTGCCTGGGGCAGCCGTCGGGCAGGGGCAGCTCGTGGCGGTATCCGGAGTTCCGTGAGTAGAACTCGTTGCCGGACGGGCGCAGCAACACCGACACCGACGCACGCACGCCGAGATCGGCGCGGCAGGAGACGCACAACCAGAGCGTCGGCAGCGTCCGGTAGGTCAGCGAGTCGACGACGGGCTGCAGCACCCAGCGGTAGCCGTGCAGGCTCCCGCGCAGCACCGGGAAGTCGACCTCGTCCTGTTCCACGACGACGTCGGTGAACAGGCCGCGGACGTCACGGAACAGCTCGCCCCGCAGGGTACGGACCCGGCGACGGTGGCGGACGTGGAGGAACGACCCGCACGCGGCGAGGGCCGTCGAGACGAGCAGAAACTCAACGAGCCGCATCTCAGTAACCCCGCGGCCTCGGCAGCGGCGCCGTGAACTGTGCGCCCTTGTCGACGTACTTGTACCTGCGCAGCACGAACCAGATCGACGCAAGCAGGTAGAACGCGAGGATCGACAGCAACGCGACGCCGTAGCCGAGGAAGGTCGCGAAGAACACGGCGAGCACCAGGATCATCAGCATGATCGCCGGCATCGGGTGCAGCGGCAGGATGTAGGCACGGTGGATCGACCCCATCGGCCACAACCGCCGGAACCGCAGGAAGTTCGGCCCCATGAAGGTGTACGTCAACAGGCCGGACAGGATCGAGAACGTGATGATGGTCGACAGCAACGTGTCCTGGTGCAGCAGGATCGGCAGGATCGCGAACGCGATCGCGATCGGCACGAGGAACACGATCGACCGGAACGGCGTGCGGTACCTCGGGTGGACTGCACCGAACCACTCGGGCAGGTAACGGTCCCGCGCCATCGAGAACCACGCGCGCGACGCGTCGTTGATGCACCCGTTCGCGGACGCCAGCGTCGCGAACAGCGTGCCGAACATGAGCAGCAGCATCAAGGCCGTGTTGCCGGTGACGCGAGCGGCGTCGAACAACGGCGTGATCGCCGTGCCAAGGTACTGCCACGGCAACAGGCCCGCACACACGTACCACGTCACGGTCGCGGCGATCACGAGCGTGGTGATACCGGCCATGCTGCCCAGCGGGATGGCGCGGGACGGCGACCGGCATTCCTCCGCCGCCTGCGCCGTGCCCTCGATGCCGAGGTAGTACCACATGCCGAACTGCAGCGCGGCGACCACGCCGATCCAGCCGTACGGCAGGCCGTTGCCCAGCTGTCCGGTCAGGCCCTTCAGGGACATCACCGCGGACGGGTCCCATCCCGCGATGCCCAGGAACAGCGCGAGGATCGTGAGCACCGCGAAACCGGTGATGAGGTAGTTCACCGACAGCGTGACGAACACACCGCGGTAGTTCAGCCAGGCGAGGCCGACGATCGCCAGTACCGCGAACGGGTACGCGCTGATCTGCGTCGTGCTGCCGAGGACGCTGGACATGGTCGTGAGAAGATAGCCGAGAACGTTGGCGTTCGCGGCCTCGAGCATCGTGTACGCCATCGTCAGGTAGAGCCCGACGTTGAACGCCATCAGCGGCCCGATGGTGTGCTTCGCCTGCGTGTACTGGCCCCCGGCTGCCGGGACGGCGGACGTCACCTCGGCGTCGATCATCACCAGCGACGTGTAGAGCAGGCCGACGATCCAGCACGCGACCAGGCCGCCGTACATGCCGCCCTTCTGGACGGAGAAGTTCCATCCCATGAACTCGCCGACGAGGACGATGCCGACGCCGAGTCCCCAGATGTGGATCGGCGAGAGGACCTTGCGCAGCGCGAGCTGCTTCTCCCGGACGTCGACGGTGACGGAGACCGTTTCCCTGGTACTCATCGCGTCGGGTCCCCCTCCAGGTTGGGGGCGTCGCTGAGGTCCTCGACCGCGCTACTGAGGTACTCCTCGTCGTACTTGTGGTCGACCCTGATCACGTCGACGACCATCCACAGGGCGATCGCGGCGGCGAGCACCCATGCGGCGATCTCCACGAGCCGTGCGACACTCATCACTCGGTCCTCCGCCCGAACTTCAGCTCGATGACCTCGCGGTACTCCTTGAACGACGTGCGGTAGACGAAGGCCAGATAACCGGCGAGGAGTACCGCCGTGCCCAGGAGGAGCCACGGGTTGATGGGGTACTGGTTGTCGTTCGGCTTGTTCTGGGCGACCTGCTGGGCCGCCGTCTTCTGGTCGACCATGCCGTGGGAGACCATGCGCTTGTACTGCTGGCGCTCGGCGCCGGTCAGCGGGAGTTGGTCGACGGTCTTGCCCTTCGTCGAGGCCGTGGACGCGGTAGGCGTCGTCTTCTCGACGATCCACGTCGTCGCGAACAGCGTGACGAAAAGCAGTGCGAGGATGACGAGTGCGTCGACCAGTTGGCTCCGTCCGGACTGCCGCTTCTTCGGCGTCGCGGTGTCACTCATCGGCGACGCCCTCTTCCGTCGCCTGACGCGCGAGGTCGAGGTTCCGTAGGTCCTCGCGGTAGATGATGATGCGTTCCGACCAGTAGCGGCGGATCAGCGCGCCCATCGACGCCGTGTTCAGCAACGCGAGAGCGAGCATCGAGAGGAAGAGGACCAGCCGCAAGGTGGTGCCCGGTGCGGTACGGACGACGACGACCGCGACGAAGAGCATCGCCAGCCACATCACGGCGGTGAACGTGCCGGCGGTGGCGAGGTCGCGTCGCAGAAGTGAGGTGATGCGTGGGTCCGGAACAGACATCGAGTCTCCTTTCCGCCCCCGCTCGTGGTCGAGATCAGAACAACGTGAGGTACCTGTCGATCTCCCAGGCGCTGACGCGCGCGTGATAGTCCTGGAACTCGCGGCGCTTCACGTCCGCGTAGTAGTCGACGAAGTCGCCCGAGCGGACCTCGCCTAGCGCGGTGCGGAGGACCTTGTCCTCGGTGAGCCGGTCCACGGCGTCGGCGAGCGTCACCGGCAGCCGTTCGATCCCGCGTGCGGCAACCTCTTCCGGCCGCAGCGCGAAGAGGTTGTCGGTCACCGGTTCGCCGGGATCGAGGGCGCGGTCGACGCCGTCCAGCCCCGCGGCGAGCAGGCCCGCGAACGCGAGGTACGGGTTCGCCGAGCCGTCGACGCCGCGGTGCTCCATCCGTCCGCCCTCGGGGATCCGCAGCATCACCGTGCGGTTGTTGCCGCCGTAGGCGTTGTACGCCGGCGCCCACGTGGCGCCGGAGTTGGGCGCGCCGACGCCGATGCGCTTGTACGAGTTGACCGTCGGGCAGATGAGGCCGGCCATCGGTCGGCCGTGCTCGATGAGCCCGCCCATGAACTGGTACGCGAGGTCGCTGAGGCCGAGACCACGCGCGTCCGAGTCGGTCTCGAACAGCGGGGCGTCGGACTCGGCGTCCCACAGGCTCAGGTGCGTGTGCAGCCCGTTGCCCGTGTACTGGGAGAACGGCTTGGGCATGAACGTCGCCGCCATGCCGGCCTCGTGCGCGAGGACGTGCACCATGTAGCGCAGGAAGATCGCGCGGTCGGCGGTGGTGAGGGCGTCCGCGAACTTGAAGTTCTGCTCGAACTGGCCGTTGCCGTCCTCGTGGTCGTTGGCGTAGTTGGCCCAGCCGAGCTCGTTCATGTACCGCGAGACCGTCGACAGGTGATCCCACATCCGGGACAGGCCCTTGGCCTCGTAACAGGGCTTCTCCGAGTTGTCGAGCTCGTCGGCGACGACGATGCCGCCGTCCGGAGTGCGGCGGACGAGGATGTACTCGGCCTCCACGCCGGTCTTGAGCACCCAGCCGCGTTCCTCGCGCATCCGGTCCAGCTGGCGGCGCAGGATGACGCGCGGCGCGTACGGCCACGGCTCGCCGTCGACGTGCGGATCGCAATGCAGCACCGCGACGTCCGGCTTCCACGGCAGCCGCGTGTACGACGCGGGGTCGGGGACCGCCATCAGGTCGGGGTCGGCGGGACTCTGGCCGATGTCGCCGACGGCGAAGCCGGCGAATCCCGCGCCGTCGGTCAGGAGCGTGTCCACGGCACTCGCGGGAACCGCCTTGGCGCACGGCTTTCCGTGCATGTCGACGAACATCGCGAGGAAGAACTCGATACCGTCCTTCTCGGCTTGCTTCAACATCCGGTCACGTGCGTCGGTAGCTGCCATGTATTACCACCCGCCCTTAGGGTGTCCGGGAATCCAGTCGGTGCCGGCGAGTGGCACCTGTGCCATCGCGGCCGCCTCCACGGTGAGGGCGACGAGGTCCTCGGGCTCGAGATTGTGCACGCTCGACTTGCCGCACGCACGCGCGAGCGTGGTGACCTCCATCGTCAACGCCTTAAGATAGTTGGTCACCCGCTGCGCGCCAAGGTCTGGATCGAGCCGCGCCTCCAACGCCGGGTCCTGCGTCGCGATGCCTACGGGGCACAGGCCGGTGTGCATCCGGTCGCAGTGTCCCGGCGTCACGCCGAGCGCCTCGTAGTCGGCGGTGGCGTCGTGCTCCTCGCCGTCCTTCACGTATGTCCTGCTGTTGCAGCCGAGGGCGACGAGCGGCGCGACGCCCACCGACACCGCCGTCGCGCCGAGCGCCAGCGCCTTCGCGGCGTCCGCACCGGTGCGGATGCCGCCGGAGACGATCAGCTGGACCTCGTCCTCCATGCCGATCTCGCGCAACGCCTCCGCCGCCTGGCGCACAGCGGGCAGTGTCGGGATGCCTGCATGCTCGATGAAGACCTCCTGCGTCGCGCCGGTGCCGCCCTGCATGCCGTCCACGACGACGACGTCGGCGCCCGCGGCCACCGCGAGCTTCACGTCGTTGCTCACGCGGGTCGCGCCGATCTTCACGTAGACCGGCTTCTCCCACGCGGTGGCCTCGCGCAGCTCCTCCAGCTTGATGCGCAGGTCGTCAGGTCCCACCCAGTCGGGATGCCGGGACGCCGACCGCTGGTCGATCCCGGCCGGCAGCGTCCGCATCGAGGCGACCCGCTCACTCACCTTCTGCCCGAGCAGCATGCCGCCGCCGCCGGGCTTGGCACCCTGGCCGATCACGACCTCGATCGCGTCCGCCGCGCGGACGTCTGCGGGGTTGAATCCGTAGCGCGACGGGAGGCATTGGTACACAAGGGTTTTCGAGGCCTTGCGCTCCTCCGGAGTCATACCGCCGTCACCAGTGGTGGTCGACGTCCCGACGGCGGACGCGGCCCGGCCCAACGCCTCCTTAGCGTTCGCCGAGAGCGCGCCGAAGCTCATGCCTGCGATTGTGATCGGCACGGCGAGCTCCAGCGGCTTGCTCGCATAGCGGGTGCCGAGCACGGTGGTCGTGTCGCACCGCTCCCGGTATCCCTCGAGCGGGTACCGGGACGCCGAGGCGGTCAGGAACACCAGGTCGTCGAAGCCCGGCACCGACCGCTTCGCGCCCCAGCCGCGGATCTCGTACCGACCCTCCGCCGCCATCAGCTGGATGTCGCGGATGACGTCCGGCGGGAACGTATGGCTTGTCCGGATCTCCCGCGACGCGCCGTTGCCGGTGCTCAATGACATGCGCGCCCGCCTCCCTCGCCTCCTGCGCTCAATAGTGCTGCCCCTTCAGCGCGTCGAAGTTGTACAGCTGCTTCGCGGACGCCACCCGGGTCACGTTCTCCGGGTCGACGTGGTCGAATCCGGCGGTCTTCACGAGGTCGCTGACCACACGTACGTCGTCGTCCGTGAGGGCCTCGACACGGGCGTCGGAGCCGAGCGACGCGATGTGCCCGGCGACGTAGATGACCGTCTCGTACAGCGAGTCGCCGAGCGCGTGGCCGGCGTTCCCGCCCACGAGGACCGTCCCGGCCTGTGCCATGAATCCGCTCATGTGGCCGACGTCGCCGGCCACCACGATCGTGCCGCCCTTCAACGAGATGCCGGCGCGCGAGGACGCGTCACCCTCGACCACCAGCAGCCCGCCGTGGGCGGACGCACCCGCGCACTCCGACGCGTTGCCGCGCACGCGCACGGTGCCGCTCATCAGATTCTCCGCCACCGACCAACCGACGAACCCGTCGACGGTGACGTCCGGACCGTCGCCGAGGCCGCCGATGAAGTAGCCGGCGTCACCCTCGATGCGCACGTCCAACCGGTTGGTGAGCCCGACGGCGAGGTTGTGCCTGCCCCACGGTTCCAGAATGCGCACGGCGGTGCCGTCGGGCAGTTCCCTCAGCCGCTGGTTGATCTCCCGCGTCGACAGATCCCCGCAGTCGAGGACGGCCTCGGCCACCGTCATACGCACCCGCCTCGCCGCCATACGTGGATCTCTTCCGGCATCGGCTCGAACACCCGCGCACTGCCGATGCCCGGCAGCGACGCGAGCGCGTGGAACTCCGACCCGAACGCGACGTACGTGTCGGTCTCGGCGAGCACCGCCGGCTTGCACGCGAACGAGTCCCGCAGCACGGCGAACTCGTCCGCGGTCGCGACGAGCAAGGTGTAGAAGCCGTCCAGCTCCTTCAACACCATGCGCAGTGCGTCCTCGAGATCGGCACCGCGGGACATGTGCCACGCGATGAACTGCGCGCACACCTCCGAGTCGTTGTCGGTGACGCAGCGGACGCCCTCGCGTTCCAGCTTGCGCCGCACCGTCCTGTAGTTCGAGAACGAGCCGTTGTGCACCAGCGCGAGATCCGCCGCGGGTGAGAACGGGTGCGAACCGTCCGTCGTGACGGCCGACTCGGTGGCCATCCTGGTGTGTCCGACGCCTTGGTACGCCGAGCGTCCCGCGATCCCGTACCGCTCGCAGATCTCCCGCGGCGAACCCACGTCCTTGAAGATCTCGATCGCGTGGCCGTAGCCGACGACGACGGTGTCCGCCTCGGCCTCGAGGATCGCGGCCGACACCGCGTCCGCCGCGCCGTCGGCGACCAGCACCGCGCCGTCCGGCCGCGTCGACTCCACGGTGACCTCGGCGCCGAGCACGGCGGCCGCCCGGCGCGCCACCTCGGCCGCGTCCGCCTCGTCCGGCAGTCGCAGTGAGTACCGCTGGCCACCCGTGTGCGGCGGTGCGCCGTACAGCGCGATTCCCGCGGAATCAGGGCCTCGCGTCGTCATGCAGTCGAGCATCGCCGCGAGATGCGTGCCGAGGGGCTGGTGTGCCGTCTCGTCCTTGAGGTGGAGGCCGACGATCCCACACATCCGCATCCCCTCCCGGAGGTGCCGTGGCGACGATCGGGTCTATGGTTCGGACCACAGACCAATGGAGGCATGCAACACCTAGGCGGCCGACCGCGTCAAGGCCTGGTCGAGCCTCTTTGCCCCGTCTTTGTCTTGCCGTCCTGCAGGACGATCACGCGGAGCTGCTCCCTGGTGCGGTCGATGTGTGCGGCCATGAGGCACGCCGCGGCGTCGGCGTCCTTCGCGCGGATCGCCTCGTAGACGCCGCGGTGATCACGTACGGACTCCTCGACGGGTTCGACGTACTCGAGCAGGTCGTGCGGACTGAACAGCGCGCCGCGCGCCTGGTCGATGCCGGCCTCCAGCCGGGTGTTCCTCGCCGCGCGCGCGACAGCCGAATGGAACCGTGAGTCGGCCAGCCGGAACGTCGCACGGCTGTCGGAGTCCGCCATCGAGTCGATCGCCGCGCGCATCTCGGTGAGGTCGGGGCGGGTACGCCGGGTCGCCGCGAGGCGGGCCGCGTGCTGTTCCAGGGCGATCCGGAAGTCGATGATCTCGTCGATCTCGCCGCGCTGCTTGCGTACCTGCTGCCGCCAGTCACGGAACGGCCGGGACAGCTCGGTGACGAACGTGCCGCCGTGCGCACCGCGCCGGACCTCCACGTAGCCGCGCGACTGCAACGACTTGATCGCCTCGCGGAGGGACGCCCGCGCGACGCCGAGCTCCTCGGCGAGCTCGCGCTCGGGGGGCAGGCGGTCGCCAGGGCCGAGCTCCCCGCGGTGGATCATTGCGCGGATGTGCTCGGCCACACCCTCCGTCAGGCTCATCGATGTGAGCGGCTGCCTCACCATCCGGACAGGGTAATGCGAGTACGCTCGCCGGATGGGGCAGCTCGCAGAACCTGCCGGGGAACCGGCGGTCCAGACGCTCGAGGACGAGCTCGAGGAGGTCATCGCCTCCCGGGTACGCGAGTTCAGGTCGGCACTCGGCTGGAGCGTCGGGCACCTTGCCGAACGCAGCGGACTCTCGAAGAGCATGCTGTCCAAGATCGAGAACGCGAAGGCGTCGGCGAGCCTCAGCACGCTCGCCCGGCTGAGCTCGGCGCTGAACGTCCCCGTGACGGCGTTCTTCCGCGGCCTCGACGAGGAGCACGACGTCATCCACATCAAGGCGGGCCGCGGCCTCGACATCGAGCATCGGGGATCGCGCACGGGCTCCCGTTACCAGCTGCTGGGCCGGATGCGGCACCCGTACGACATGCTCGAGCCGCTGCTCGTGACGATCACCAGGCGCACCAAGGCGTTCCCGTTGTTCCAGCACGCCGGGGTGGAGCTGCTGCACGTGCTCGGCGGGCAGGTCGCGTACGCGGTCGGCGACGACACGTACCTGCTCGACACGGGTGACTCCCTGCAGTTCGCCGGCGACGTCCCGCACGGTCCGGTCGAGCTCAGGGAACTGCCGGTGAGATTCCTCAGCATCAAGGCCTTGCCGACCAACGGCTGACGCCGCAGCGCTCCGTGAGCGGAATGGAAATAGTGTTGCCCTGGGGTTCACCAGGAGTAGACATCGTTTCCTGACGGGCTTACAGTCGTCGCAATGTCTCGCTACTCCGCATGGCGACTGTTCACAACCGGCCTCCGGCACGGGGACTGGCCGGCAGCCTGGCGAGCGCACGAACCGCGCTCCTCCTACGACGTAGTGATCATCGGCGGCGGCGTGCACGGCCTGGCGGCCGCGTACTACCTCGCCGCGAACCACGGCATCACGGACGTCGCGGTGCTCGACAAGAGCTACATCGGCAGCGGCGGCTCCGGGCGCAACACGGCGATCGTCCGGTCGAACTACCTGACGCCCGAGGGCGTCGCGTTCTACGACCGGTCGGTCAAGCTGTACGAGGCGCTGTCGGCGACGCTGAACTTCAACGTGATGTTCTCCCAGCACGGGCACATGACGCTCGCCCACAACGACTCGTCGCTGCGGACGATGCGCTGGCGGGCCGAGGTGAACAAGCTGCAGGGCATCGAGTCCGAGGTGATCGACGAGCGCGAGGTGAACCGGCTCGTCCCGCAGCTCGACGTGTCGCCGCACGCGCGGTACCCGATCCTCGGCGCGCTGTACCACGCGCCCGGCGGCATCATCCGGCACGACGCCGTCGTGTGGGGGTACGCCAGGGGCGCGGACGCCGCCGGCGTGCACATCCACCAGAACACCGAGGTCACCGGGATCGACGTCTCCCGCGGCAAGGTCACCGGCGTCGTCACCAACCGCGGGCGGATCGCCACCGGAACGGTGCTGAACGCCACGGCCGGCTGGTCGTCCACGGTCGCCGACCTCGCCGGCGTGCCCCTGCCGATCGAGACGTTCCCGCTGCAGGCGGCGGTGACCGAGCCGGTCCGTCCGTTCCTGCACACGGTCATCGTGTCCGGGTCGCTGCACGTGTACGTGAGCCAGACCGACCGCGGCGAGCTCGTGTTCGGCGCGAGCGTCGACCCGTTCGGCTCGTACTCGACGCGCGGGTCGCTCGAGTTCATCGAGGGACTGGCCGGGCACGTGCTGGAACTGATGCCGTCGCTGTCGAAGATGCGGCTGCTGCGGCAGTGGGCCGGGCTGTGCGACATGACGCCGGACTTCAGCCCCATCATGGGCTTCACCCCCGTCGACGGGTTCCTCGTCGACGTCGGCTGGGGCACGTACGGGTTCAAGGCCGGACCGGTCAGCGGCGAGGCGATGGCCGAGTGCATCGCGACGGCCAGGACGCCGGCGATCATCGACGCGTTCGGTCTGGACAGGTTCGAGGCCGGCGAGCTCGTCGGCGAGAAGGGCGCGGCTTCGGTGGGTCACTGATGATTCTTCTCCCCTGCCCCTGGTGCGGGCCACGCAACGTCGGAGAGTTCCGCTACGTCGGCGAGACGGTGTCGCGGCCGGATCCCGCCGCCACGACCCCTGAGGAATGGCGGCGCTACCTCTACATGCGCCGCAACCCGCGCGGCATGTTGCGGGAGGGCTGGTACCACACGATGGGCTGCCGCAGGTACGTCACCGTCGACCGTGACACCGCCACCAACGCCGCCGGAGGTCAGCCGTGAGCAGCATGCGGATCGCGGAGCACCGCCCGGGTGAGGTGATCGACCGGTGCCGGCCGGTCTCGTTCACGTTCAACGGCCGCAACCTTTCGGCGTACGCAGGCGACACCATCGCGTCTGCGCTGGCGGCGAACGGCGTCCGGGTTATGTCGCGCAGCTTCAAGTACCACCGGCCGCGCGGCCTGATGACGGCGAGCTACGTCGACCCTGGCTGCGTCGTGCAGGTCGGCGACGAGCCGAACGTGCGTGGCGGCCACCGACTCGTCACCGACGGGATGGTCGTCAGCTCGCAGAACACCTGGCCGTCGCTGCGGTTCGACGTCAAGGGCGTCAACAGGCTCGCGGGCCGCTTCCTCTCCGCCGGCTTCTACTACAAGACGTTCATCAAGCCGCAGCGACTGTGGCCGACGTACGAGCGCGTGCTGCAGCGGTTCGTCCACGCCGGCAGCATCAGCGACACGACGCCGCATGACGAGCAGGACAAGCGGTTCGCGCACCCCGACGTCCTCGTCGCGGGCGGCGGGCCCGCGGGCATGGCCGCGGCGGTCGCGGCCGCGCGCGACGGCGCACGGGTGCTGCTGGTCGAGGAGGAGCACCAGCTCGGCGGGCACCTGCGCTGGGGCGACGCCGCCGACCTCGCCGCGCTCGAAGACCTCCGCGAGCAGGTCCGGCGGCTCGACGACATCGAGGTGCTCACCGACTCCGTCGTCGCGGGACGGTACGACGGCAACTGGGTCGCGGTGGTCGAACGTCGCGGCGGGGTCGAGCGGCTCGTCAAGGCCCGGGCCAAGGCGTTCGTCGTCGCACCCGGCCTGGTCGAGCGCCCGTACGTGTTCACCGGCAACGACCTGCCCGGCGTCATGCTCTCGACCGCGGTACGC
>JAFMQP010000323.1 GCA_017354575.1 Acidothermales bacterium
GTCCCGCCGGTCCCCGCGGAGGGCGCGTCAGCGCAGTAGCCGGTCCAGCTGCTCCTCGACGTTCTCCGTCGTCACGAGCAGCAGCTCGTCGCCGGCCTCGAGCGGGTCGTCGCCGCTCGGCACGATCACCCGGCCGCCACGGAGGATCGCGACGAGCGCGGTGTCGGGCGGCCAGCTCACCGAGCTGACCTTCTCGCCGACGAGCTTGGAACTCTCCGCGAGCGTCGTCTCCACCAGGTTCGCGTTACTCTGGCGCAGCGTCATCAGCCGGACGAGGTCGCCGACCGAGACGGCCTCCTCGACGAGGGCGCACAGCATCCGCGGCGTGGACACGGCGACGTCGACGCCCCACGACTCGTTGAACAGCCACTCGTTGTTCGGGTGGTTGACCCGGGCGACCGTCCGCGGCACGCCGAACTCGGTGCGGGCGAGCAGGGACACGACGAGGTTGACCTTGTCGTCACCGGTCGCCGCCACGACGACCTGGCAGCGGTCGAAGCCCGCCTCGTCGAGCGAGGAGATCTCGCAGGCGTCGGCCAGCAGCCACTCGGCCTGCGGTACGGAGTCGACCCGGATCGCCCTCGGGTCCTTGTCGATGAGCAGTACCTCGTGGCCGTTCTCGAGCAGCTCCATGGCGATGGACCTGCCGACGGCGCCCGCGCCCGCGATCGCGACCCGCATGCTCACTCGCTCCTCTCGGGGGGCTTGCCGAGCATCCCGGCGACGTCGCCCTGGGTGCCGGACCGGACCGCGGCGTGCAGCACGTCGTCCTGCTGGATGGCGGTGTCGCCGGTCGGGATGAGCGCCTCGCCCAGCCGCGTGACGAACGCGATGCGCGCGCGCGTCACCTCCTCGACCTGACGGACGGTCTGGCCGACCCAGCCCGGGTGCACGGCGATCTCGGTCACCACGACGTTGCCCGTCGGGTCCTGCCACTCGGGCTCGTTGTCCTCGGGGAGCAACCGGCGCATGATCCGGTCGGTGGTCCACTGGACGGTGGCCACGGTCGGGATGCCGAGCCGCTGGTAGACCTCCGCGCGCCTGGGGTCGTAGATGCGCGCGACGACGTTCTCGACGCCGAAGGTCTCCCTGGCGATCCGCGCCGTGATGATGTTGGAGTTGTCGCCGCTGCTGACGGCGGCGAAGGCGTGCGCCTGCTCGATGCCGGCCTCGACGAGGACGTCCCTGTCGAAGCCGAAACCCTCGACCCGCTTGCCCTCGAAGTGGCTGCCGAGGCGCCGGAAAGCCGTGGGTTCCTGGTCGATGATCGCGACCGAATGGCCGCGTTGCTCCAGGGTGAGGGCGAGCAGCGACCCGACGCGGCCGCAGCCCAAGATGACGCAGTGCACAGGTGTCCTTCCGATCGGCCCCGCTGGTCCAGACGCTACACGGTTAGGCTGCGCGTGGAACCGCCGTGGCACCGCAAGGCCGTGTCCGGCGTGGCCCCCCGATCCCCTAGTGTGAGGCTTTGTGCCCAGTGCCGCGTCCGCTCTGAAGCGGCTGCTCGTCGGACGACCTCGCCGCTCCGAGCAGCTGCACGAGACACTGCTGCCCAAGCGCATCGCGCTACCCGTCTTCGCGAGCGACGCCCTGTCGTCCGTGGCCTACGCCCCGGACGAGGTCCTCATCACACTGTCGGTCGCCGGGGTCGCCGCGTACTCCTTCTCCTGGAAGGTCGGCCTCGCGGTCGTCGTGGTCATGTTGACGGTCGTCGCGTCGTACCGGCAGAACGTGCACGCGTACCCGAGCGGCGGCGGCGACTACGAGGTCGCCACGACCAACCTGGGCGGTCTCGCAGGACAGATCGTGGCGAGCGCTTTACTCGTCGACTACGTGCTCACCGTGGCGGTGTCGGTGTCGTCGGGCGTGCAGAACGCGTCCGCCGCCCTGCCGTTCCTCGCCGGCCGCGAGACGTGGGTCGCGGTCGCGATCGTCGTCGTGTTGACGACGCTGAACCTCCGTGGCATCAAGGAGTCGGGCACGGCGTTCGCGATACCCACGTACTGCTTCATCGCCGCCGTGCTCGGGATGGTCGCCTGGGGACTGGTGCGGTTCTTCACGGGCGGCCTGCCGATGGCGGAGAGCGCGAAGTACACCATCGCGCCCGAGCCGGGCTTCGCACACGGGCTCACCGGGTTCGCGATGGTGTTCCTCGTGCTGCGGGCGTTCTCGTCCGGTTCGGCGGCGCTGACCGGCGTCGAGGCGATCAGCAACGGCGTCCCGGCGTTCCGCAAACCGAAGAGCCGCAACGCCGCCACCACGCTGCTCATGATGGGCACGATCGCGGTGACGATGCTGATGGGCATCATCGTCCTCGCACACCTCACGCACATGCGGTACGTCGACCCGCACCTCACCGACACCCAGCTGCTGTTGCACGGCCGTCCCGTGGGCGCCGGCTACGACCAGCAGACGGTCATCGGCCAGCTCGGCCGCGCGGTCTTCAGCAACTTCCCGCCGGCGTTCTACTTCCTCATCGCCGCGACCGGCATCATCCTGTTCCTCGCGGCCAACACGGCGTTCGGCGGCTTCCCGGTACTGGGGTCGATCCTCGCGCGGGACGGGTACCTCCCGAAGCAGCTGCACACCCGGGGCGACCGGCTCGCGTTCAGCAACGGCATCGTGTTGCTTGCGCTGTTCGCCTGCGTCCTCATCATCGCGTTCCAGGCCCAGCCGACGAGGCTGATCCAGCTCTACATCATCGGCGTGTTCGTCTCGTTCACGACGAGCCAGACGGGCATGGTGCGGCACTGGACCCGGTTGCTGCGGACGGAGACCCGGCCGAACGTGCGGATTCGGATGCAGCGGTCCCGCGCGATCAACACGTTCGGCCTGTGCCTGACCGGCGCCGTCCTGGTGATCGTCCTCGTGAGCAAGTTCCTCGCCGGGGCATGGATCGCGATCGCCGCGATGTTCGTGCTCTTCCTGCTGATGCGGGGGATCAGGCGGCACTACGACCGGGTCGCCGACGACCTGCGTCCCGACGAACGGGCCGACACCACGCTGCCGTCGCGGGTGCACGCGATCGTCCTCGTGTCGCGCATCCACAAGCCCGCTCTGCGGGCGGTCGCGTACGCGCGCGCGACGCGGCCGGACGTCCTCGAGGCCGTGTCCGTGCAGGTCGACCCGGAGGAGACCAAGCGGCTGCAGGAGGAGTGGGACCGGCTCGGCCTGCCGGTGCGGATGAAGGTGCTCGACTCGCCGTACCGGGAGATCACGCGCCCGTTCATCGACTACATCAGGAAGGTGCGGCGGAAGAACCCGCGTGAGGTCATCACCGTGTTCCTGCCCGAGTACGTCGTCGGCCACTGGTGGGAGCAGCTGCTGCACAACCAGAGTGCGCTGCGGCTGAAGGCCCGGCTGCTGTTCGAACCGGGCGTGATGCTCACCAGCGTGCCGTGGCAGCTGCGTTCGTCCGACCGGATCGTGGGCAAGCTCCGCGACGGCGAGCCGCACGAGGTGACATTGCCGGAGACGAAGACGCCGTGAGCCCGAGCGACGCCGACGGCCTGCTCGAGCTGGAGATCGGCGCGGTCGCACACGGCGGCAGCTGCGTGGCGCGGCACGAGGGCATGGTCGTCTTCGTCCGGCACGCGCTGCCCGGCGAACGTGTGCGGGCCCGCGTCACCGAACGGTCCAAACGGTTCCTGCGCGCCGACTGCGTCGAGGTGCTGCGCGCCGCGCCGGAACGGGTGACGCCGCCGTGCCCGTACGCCGGCCGCTGCGGCGGCTGCGACTGGCAGCACGCGACCCTGCCGGCCCAGCGTGCGCTCAAGTCCGCCGTCGTGGCCGAGCAGCTGCAGCGGCTCGCGGGTGTGGACGTCGACGTCGAGGTCGAGGAGGTGCCCGGCGCGCCCGACGGGCTCGGCTGGCGTACCCGCGTGACCTACTCGGTCGACGCCGACGGCCGGGTCGGCTTCCTCGCGCACCGCTCGCACGAGGTCGTGACCGTCGACCGATGCGCCATCGCGCATCCCGGCATCGAGGCGTTGGACGTGCCGGGCCGTCGATGGCCCGGCGTCCGGCAGGTGGAGGCGGCCGTCTCGGCGACGTCGGGGGAGACCTACGTGACGACCCGGCCGGGGAGGGTGACGCCGGGTGGTGTGCGCGAGTCCGCCGCCGGGCGCACGTGGAGGGTGAGCGGAACCGGCTTCTGGCAGGTGCACCCGGGCGCGGCGGACACCCTCGTCGACGCGGTGCTGGCGGCGCTCTCGCCGAGGCAGGGGGAGTCGGCCCTCGACCTGTACGCGGGTGTCGGGTTGTTCTCGGGCGCGCTCGCCGACCGGCTGGGCCCGGGCGGCCGCGTGACGGCGGTCGAGTCCGACCGGGCCGCGGTGCGCGACGCGCAGGCGAACCTGGCCGGCCTGCCGACGGTCCGGGTGCACCGGGGCGACGTCGCCGCCGTGCTGCGCCGGCTGCGGCTGCGGCGCGCCGACCTCGTCGTCCTCGACCCGCCGCGCCGCGGCGCCGGTCGTGAGGTCGTCGACCTGCTGTCGCTTCTGCGCATCCGGCGGCTGGCGTACGTCG
>JAFMQP010000073.1 GCA_017354575.1 Acidothermales bacterium
AGCTCGGTGGCGACGTCGATGTGCACGCGTCCACCGTGCTGTTGCATCAGCGCGATGCCGTGCCTGATGTTCTCCTCGGTCTTCTCGCCGAATCCCTTGAGATCGCGCAGCTGCCCGGCCTCGATCGCCTCCGCGAGCTCCGCGACCGAGGCGATGTGCAGCTCCTCGTACAGCACCATCGCCTTCTTCGGCCCCAGCGTCGGGATCGCGGTCAGCTCGCGGACGCCGGCGGGAATGCGCTCACGCAGCTCGTCGACCTGCCTGATCCGCCCGGTCTGCAGGAAGCCCTCGATCTTCTCGGCCAGCGCCCTGCCGACGTTGGGGATACGTTGCAGTCCCTTGGCGTCCAGCCTCGCGACGTCCTCGTGGAAGCCGGCGACCGACCTCGCGGCCTTCTCGTACGCGCGTACCTTGTACGCGTCGCCACCGGTGATCGCGACCAGGTCGGCGTACTCCTGCAGGACCGCCGCGACGTCGTCGTTCGCCCGTGCCATGTGCCGAGACTAGTCACCCGACGCGCGAGTGCGGCTGCGCAGCAGCCGGCGCAAAGACTCCAGCCGCGCCGGGTCGGCGTGACCGGCGGCGACCCACGCGTCGAGCGTGCACTCCGCGCCGAGGTGGTCGTCGCCCGGCGGGCAGTGCACCGCGCCCGCGGCGAGGTCGGGGAACGCGGCGAGGACGGTGTCGGGGCTGACGTGCGCGAGCCCGAAGCTGCGCACGCCGGGGGTGTCGACGATCCAGGCTTCGTCCTCGGCCAGCTCGAGCGCGACGGCGGACGAGGACGTGTGCCGGCCGCGTCCCGTGACGACGTTGACGCCGCCGATCGCGCGGTCGGCGTCCGGTATCAGCGCGTTCACCAACGTGGACTTGCCCACGCCGGAGTGTCCGACGAGCACGCTGATGCGCCCGGAAAGGCGCTCGCGCAGCTCGTCCAGCGGTCCGCCGCGGTGCGTCACCACCGTCGGAACGCCGAGCGGCCGGTACGCGGCGACCAGCTCGTCGGGTGGCGCGAGGTCGGATTTCGTGAGGCACAGCAACGGATCCACGTCCGCGTCGTACGCCGCGACCAGGCACCGGTCGATCAACCGCGGCCGCGGTGGCGGGTCGGCGAGCGCGGTGACGATGACGAGCTGGTCGGCGTTCGCGACGATCACCCGCTCGACCGGGTCGTCGTCGTCCGCGGTGCGCCGCAGCACGGACACGCGCTCGCGCACCCGCACGATGCGCGCGAGCGTGCCAGGGGCGCCGGACAGGTCGCCGACGACGTCCACGCGGTCGCCGACCACGACCGACCTGCGGCCGAGCTCTCGCGCGCGCATCGCCAGCGCGTCGTGGTCGTCGACGCGCAACGTGTACCGACCGCGGTCGACGGTCATCACGAAGCACTCCGTCGCGTCCTCGTGCTGGGGCCGCCTGCGGGTGCGCGGACGCGAGCCGCGTCCCGGGCGGACCCGCACGTCCTCCTCGTCGAGGCGCCGCGCGTTCCGTCCGGACGTCGCCACGATCAGAGACCGAGCATCCCGAGCCACAGAACGGGGAAGTCCGGCAGCGTCTTGGTCGTCACGGTGACGTCGTCCAGCTCGACGCCTGGCACGCGCAGGCCGACGAGCGCGCCGGCCGTGGCGAGGCGGTGGTCGCCGTAGGTCGGGAACACGCCGCCGTGCAGGGGTGCCGGCTCGATCGACAGTCCGTCCGCGGTCTCGGTGACCCGGCCGCCGAGGTCGTTCAGCGTTGTGGCGAGCGCCGCGAGGCGGTCGGTCTCGTGCCCGCGGATGTGCCCGACGCCGCGGACCCGCGTCGCCCCCTCCGCGAAGCAGGCGAGTACGGCGACCGTCGGCACCAGCTCGCTCACGTCGTGCAGGTCGAGGTCGGCGCCGTGCACGCCGTCGCCGCCGCGGACGACACGGCCGGCCGGAGTCGCCTCGGTGCCGCCGCCGAGCGCCTCGAGCACCGCGAGCATGCCGTCGCCCGCCTGCAGCGGACGCTCCGGCCAGTCGGCGGCGCAGACCTCGCCGCCGGTGAGCAGCGCAGCCGCGAGGAACGGGATCGCGTTGACGAGGTCGGGCTCGACGACGACGTCGCCGCCGTGCGGCCGGCCCGGCTCGACCCGCCAGCTGTGGGCGCCGATCCGTTCGGCCGCGATCCCTGCGTCGGCGAGCATGCGCAACGTCATCTCGACGTACGGGGCGGACGGCAGGGGAGGGCCGACGTGGTCGACGGTTACGCCCTTGTCGTACCGGCAGCCGGCGAGCAGCAGCGCACTGACGAACTGGCTGGACGCGGACGCGTCGAGCGTGACGTCGCCGCCGGGCAGTGCGCCGTTCGCCGCGACGGTGAGCGGCAGCCGGTCACCGCTGATGTCCGCACCGAGCGCGCGCAGCGCGCCCGCGAGGTCGCCGAGTGGGCGGACACGTGCGGCGGCGTCGCCGTCGAACCGCACGACGCCGTCGGCGAGCGGCGCGGCCGCGAGCAGGAACCGCATGACGGTGCCGGACAGCCCGCAGTCGACGGCACCGCCGTGCAACGGCGCGGGCGCGACATGCCAGTCCGGCCCGGAGTCTTCGACGCCGACGCCGAGCGCGCGCAGGCCCGCGGCCATCAGCGTCGTGTCGCGTGCCCGCAGCGCGCGGCGTACCGTCGTCGGGCGTTCGGCGAGCGCGGCGAGCACGAGCGCGCGGTTGGTCACCGACTTCGAGCCGGGCAGCGTCACGGTCGCGCGGACGGGCGCGTCGGCGGTCGGTGCGAGCCAGGCGGTCATCGACCCGAGGATAACTAGTCGCGCCGGGCCCGGGCGCGCGTCTTCTCGCGGGTGTGCCGGTCGAGCACGACCTTGCGCAGGCGTACTGCGGCGGGCGTCACCTCGACGCACTCGTCCACCCGGCAGAACTCAAGCGCCTGCTCGAGCGACATGTCCCGCGCGGGCACCAGCCGTTCCAGCTCCTCGCCGGTGGACGAGCGGACGTTGGTGAGCTTGCGCTCCTTGGTGGGGTTGACGTCCATGTCGTCGGGCCTGGAGTTCTCGCCGACGATCATGCCCTCGTACACCTCGGTCCCGGGGCGGACGAACAGGCTGCCGCGCTCCTGCAGGTTGAAGCACGCGTAGCTCGTGACGGTGCCACGGCGGTCGGCGACGAGCGAGCCGCGCGGGCGGGTGCGCAGCTCGCCCACCCACGGCCGGTAGCCGTCGAACACGTGGTGGATCAGGCCGGTGCCGCGGGTCTCGGTGAGGAACTCGGTGCGGAACCCGATGAGGCCGCGCGCGGGCACCACGTAGTCGAGCCGCACCCAGCCGGTGCCGTGGTTGACCATCTCCTCCATCCGGCCGCGGCGCAGGCCGAGCAGCTGCGTCACGACGCCGACGAACTCCTCGGGCACGTCGATCGTCACGCGTTCGAACGGCTCCTGCAGCTTCCCGTCGACCTCGCGGGTGACGACCTGCGGCTTGCCGACGGTCAGCTCGAACCCCTCGCGGCGCATCAGCTCGACGAGCACCGCGAGCTGTAGCTCGCCACGGCCCTGCACCTCCCAGGTGTCCGGGCGTTCGGTGGTGAGGACGCGGATGGAGACGTTGCCGACGGTCTCGGCGTCGAGCCGGCTCTTGACCAGGCGCGCGGTCAGCTTGTCGCCGCTCTGCCCGGCGAGCGGCGCGGTGTTGATGCCGACCGTCGCGGAGATCGACGGCTCGTCGACCTTGATGACGGGCAGCGGGCGGGGATCGTCGGCGGAGGTGAGCGTCTCGCCGATGGTGATCTCGGGGATGCCGGCGATCGCGACGATGTCGCCCGGCCCGGCGTCGTCGGCGGGCACGCGGTCGAGCGCCTCGGTGAGGAACATGTCGGTGACCTTCACCGACTCGACGCTGCCGTCGGTGCGGCACCACGCCACCGTCTCGCCCCGGCGCAGCCGCCCGTTGTGGACCCGGCACAGCGCCAGCCGCCCGAGGTACGGGGAGGCGTCCAGGTTGGTGACGTGCGCCTGCAGCGGGGCGTCCTCGTCGTACTCGGGCGGCGGGACGGTGGCCAGGATCGTCTCGAACAGCGGCCGCAGGTCGGGGCTTTCCGGCATGCCGCCGTCCGCCGGCTGCTCCAGGCCCGCGCGGCCTGCCTTGGCGGAGGCGTAGACGACGGGGAAGTCCAACAGGTCCGAGCTCTGTTCATCGAGCAGGTCGATGAACAGCTCGTAGGTGGCGTCGACGACCTCCCTGATCCGGCTGTCGGACCGGTCGACCTTGTTGACGACGAGGATCACGGGCAGCCGCTTCCGCAGCGCTTTCCGCAGCACGAACCTGGTCTGGGGGAGCGGGCCCTCCGACGCGTCGACGAGCAGCAGCACGCCGTCGACCATCTCGAGCCCGCGCTCGACCTCGCCGCCGAAGTCCGCGTGGCCGGGGGTGTCGACGATGTTCAGCGTCACGTCGACCCCGTCGCCGTGGTACAGCACGGCGGTGTTCTTGGCCAGGATCGTGATGCCCTTCTCGCGCTCCAGGTCCATCGAGTCCAGCACGCGGTCGGCGACGTCCTGACCCTCGCGGAACGCGCCCGACTGCCAGAGCATGGCGTCGACCAGCGTGGTCTTGCCGTGGTCGACGTGGGCGATGATCGCGAGATTGCGGAGGTCCGTGCGCTGCGCCATGGGTCAATCCTCCCGGACGCGCCGGCAGACCGTGCGGTTGCCTCTGTCTTGCCGGCAGCGGCCGGGGTACGCTCGTTGATCACGCCGGAGCTGCATGCGAAGGGGGTCGCGATGCGGATCAACGACATCCTGCGGGCCAAGGGCACGGCCGTCGCGACGATCGGGCCGGACGAGCCGGTCCGCGCCCTGCTGGCCAGTCTGGCCGAGCACAACGTGGGCGCCCTGGTGGTCAGCGGGGACGGCGGCGCCGTAACCGGCATCGTCTCCGAGCGCGACGTGGCGAGGGGCCTGCACGCGAACCCCGGCCTGCTCGACGCCCCCGTCTCGACGATCATGACCGTCGACGTGCACACGTGCGCTCCGGAGGCGGGCATCGAGGACCTGATGCGGCTGATGACCGACCAGCACGTCCGGCACGTCCCCGTCGTCACCGAGGACGGCGCCCTCGCCGGCATCGTCAGCATCGGCGACGTGGTGAAGAACCGGATCGGCCAGCTCGAGTTCGAGAAGGAACAGCTCGAGGGCTACATCGCCAGCACCGGCTGACCCCCGCGGCGCCGGCCGTCCCCACTTCGTTTCGGCCCCCTGCTGACCTGACATGGCCGCGCCATGTGAGGTCGGGACGAGCGTGCCGTGGCGGCGGCCGGCGCGTCGGACGTGCGATGCTGACCGGATGTGCGGCCGGTACGCGTCGATGCGCAGCGCGGACGACCTGCTCGCCGAGTTCGACGTGGACGAGCTCGCCGTCGAGGAGGCGCTGCCGCCCGCGTACAACATCGCGCCGACCGACACGGTGTACGCCGTGCTCGAGCGCCCCGCCCGTCCCGCCGTGCCGGAGCGGGACCTGCCCGCCCGCACCGTCCCCGCGCGGCAGCTCAGGACCGTCCGGTGGGGCCTGGTGCCGTCGTGGTCGCCGGACGCGGGCTCCGGTCCGCCGATGATCAACGCGCGGATCGAGACCGTCGCCGAGAAACCCGCGTTCCGTACCGCGATCACCCGCCGCCGCTGTCTCGTCCCCGCTGACGGCTACTTCGAGTGGTACGCCGACGGCACCCGCAAGGTGCCGCACTTCATCAGGCGCGAGGACGGCGGCCTGCTGGCGTTCGCCGGCCTCTACGAGATCTGGCGCGACCCGCGGCGTCGAGACGACGAGGACGACGCGTGGCTGTGGTCCTGCACGATCGTCACGACCACGGCCACCGACGACCTCGGCCACGTGCACGACCGGATGCCGATGGTCGTCCCCGCCGCAGCACGCGCACTGTGGCTCGACACCCTGATGACCGACGCCGACGCGGCGCGCCGCCTCCCCGTGCCCGCAGGCGACCAGGGGCTCACCGCGTACGCCGTGTCGAAGGACGTCGGCGACGTGCGCAACAACGCGCCCTATCTCGTCGAGCCCGCCGTCGGCGGCGAGCCGGACGACGTCCCCACCCTGTTCTGACACCCTCCTCCTCGCTAGGGTCGGAGGAACGACCACCGCGGGAGCTCGGCGCACCGGGCTGAGAGGGCGGCTGACCGACGGCCGCCGACCGCAGAACCTGTCCGGGTAATGCCGGCGAAGGAAGGTGCCGATGACGACCCCGCAACGAACGTCCCGACAGTCCGCGGACGAGGTGCCCCTGACGCTCGCGGAGGCGCCGCCGAAGCGGCTGAGCGGGTTCGACCAGGCCGCGTTCTGGGGCAACCTCGGCGTCAGCCTGCTCGGCTTCGGCGGCGCGATCGCCGTGCTGGCGCCGGCAGGCGTCCCCAGGCTGTCACCGCTGGCGGCGGCGCTCGCGGCCGTCGTCGGCACGGTGCTCGGCTCGCTCGCGCTGGCGGCGTCGACGGTACCCGGCGCGCAGACCGGCGCTCCCGCCATGGTCCTGCTGCGCGGCCTGTTCGGCACCAGGCTGTCGTACGTCCCCACGCTGCTGAACGTGCTGCAGCTCGTGGGCTGGGGGACGTTCGAGCTGGTGATCATCGCGCAGAGCGCGCAGTCGCTGTTCGGCGGGCACGGTCCGCGTTGGGCGTACGTGGTGGGCGCGGGCGTCCTGACGACCGCCCTCACCATCCGGCCGCTGGGCACCGTGCGGCTGCTGCGCCGGTTCGCCGCCGTGCTGGTGCTCGCCGCGCTGGTGTTCTTCGCCGTGGTCCTGCTCCGCCACCCGCTGCCGTCTGCGACGTCCGGATCGTGGCGCGGCTTCTGGCTCGGCGCGGACGCCGCGCTCGCCGTCGCGGTGTCGTGGGTGCCGCTCTCCGCCGACTACTCGCGGCATTCGCGTACGCCGCGTGCCGCGTTCACCGGATCGTTCGCCGCGTACGCGGTCACGCAGTCGGTGACGTACCTGCTCGGCCTGCTCGCGCTGGCGCTCGTCGCGGGCGACCCCGACCGCACCTTCGACCCGCTGGTCGCCGCCCCTGTCGGTGCGGTGTTCTTCGGCGTGCTCGTGCTGCGTGAGCTGGACCAGTCGTTCGCCAACGTGTACTCCACGGCCGTGTCGATCCAGAACCTGCGGCCGCTCGCCGACCGGCGGGTGCTGAGCGGCTGCATCGGCGTCGTCACGACGGGGCTCGCGCTCACGGTCGACATCAGCAGGTACCAGAGCTTCCTCTACCTGCTCGGCTCGGTGTTCGTGCCGATGCTCGCGGTACTCCTGGCGTCGTACTTCCTCGGCGGCGGGCGGCACCGGTGGAACGTGTCGGAGCGCGCGCCCGCCCGCTGGTCGATGCTCGTCGCCTGGTTGCTCGGCTTCGTCGTGTACCAGCTCGTGAACCCGGGCGCGATCGCCGGCTGGACGTCCGGCTGGACCCAGGTACAGCGCTGGCTGCACTTCACGCCGCGGAGCTGGATGAGCGCGTCGGTCCTGTCGTTCGTCGTGGCCGGTGTCGTGGCGACGGTGCTCGTCCGGGCCGGGCGGCTCGTGGCGCAGTCGGGCCATGAGTGACGACGTCGAGGAGACCGTCGAGACGTCGGTCGGTACGGCGGGACTCGCGCTCGACGTACCGCCCTCGCCCGGCGCCCTGCTGATCATCGGCCACGGCGCGGGCGGCGGCGTCAACGCCAGGGACATCCTCGCCGTAGGCAAGGCCGCGGTGGCGGCCGGCTACGCCGTCGCGCGTACGACCCAGCCGTACCGCCTCGCCGGGCGCACGGCCCCCGCGCCGGCGCGGCAGCTCGACGCCGCGTTCACCGAGCTCGTGGCAGCGCTCCGTAAGCGCCGCCGGCTGCGCGGCGTCCCCGTGATCACCGGGGGCCGGTCGAGTGGCGCCCGGGTGGCGTGCCGGACGGCGGGCGCGGTCGGCGCGGACGGCGTGCTCTGCCTGGCGTTCCCGCTGCACCCGCCCGGCCGGCCGGACAAGTCGCGGGCGGACGAGCTGCTCGGCGTCCAGGTGCCCGTGCTCGTCGTCCAGGGCGAGCGGGACACGTTCGGGCCGCCTGGCGAGGTGCTCGCGACGGGCCCGGGGCCGCATGTCGAGCTCTATCGCGTACCGGGCGCCGACCACGGCATGTCGGTGCGCAGGGGCGACCCGCCGGTGCTGGGCGACGTCGCCGCGCGCGTCGTCGAGTGGGTGGGGGGAATCACCGGGCGGTCCTGAGTGTTCCGCCGATACGTACCGAGACTTGTCGGGAGGTATCGCGTTGCTCGCCTTGGCCGCTCCTGACGCGACCACACCTGGGATGCCCGCCGGGGCCGCCGGACCGATATCCTCCGCGTTGAGGAGTCCTGTGCCGTCACACGAGGTGGCGCGCGGTGGCCGGCGACGCGAGGAGGTGGGACCGGTCGAGGAGACGTTGGAACGTCGGACGCAGCGGTTCGAGAGGGACGCGCTGCCGTTTCTCGACCAGCTCTACTCTGCGGCGTTGCGGATGACCCGCAACCCGTCCGACGCCGAGGACCTCGTACAGGAGACCTACGTCAAGGCGTTCGCGGCCTTCCACCAGTTCCAGGAGGGTACGAACCTCAAGGCGTGGCTGTACCGCATCCTCACCAACACCTTCATCAACAGCTATCGCAAGCAGCAACGCGAGCCGCGTCAGGCGGACACCGAGGAGATCGAGGACTGGCAGATCGCGCGGGCCGAGACGCACACGTCGACCGGCCTGCGTTCCGCCGAGCTCGAGGCGCTCGAACACCTGCCCGACTCCGACGTCAAGGAAGCCCTGCAGTCGTTGCCGGAGGACTTCCAGATGGCCGTCTACCTCGCCGACGTCGAGGGGTTCGCGTACAAGGAGATCGCCGACATCATGGGCACGCCGATCGGCACCGTGATGTCGCGTCTCCACCGAGGACGCAGGCAGCTGCGTAGCCAACTCGAAGACTACGCAAGGGAGCGCGGTGCGGCACCCAGGACCAACGGTGCAACCGCCTCCAAGTCCGCACGGGAGGACGCGGACCGATGAGTGGTGACATCCCAGAGGAGGTCGACTGCGGCGAGGTACTCGCCCGGGTCTACCGCTTCCTCGACGGCGAGCTCGACGAGTCCGACCGTGAGACGGTCAGGCAGCATCTGGACGACTGCCGGCCGTGTCTGCGGGAGTTCGGCATCGAGCAGGAGGTGAAGACGCTGGTCGCCCGTAAGTGCGGCTGCGACCCGGCGCCGAGCGGCCTCCGGGAGAAGGTCATGGGCAAGCTCCGCGAGGTGAGCGCCGAGTACGGCCACCTCGAGTACCGCCCCGACTGAGCAGCACTCACCTGGACAACAGGCCACGCTCCAGCGCCATCACCACGGCACCTGCGCGCGTCCGTGCGCCCAGCTTGTCCATGACGGTGCCGACGTGCCGCCGCACGGTGCGCTCGCTCACATCCAGTTTCCGGGCGATGGAGACGTCCGGCGTGTCGTCCGCGATGGGCCCGAGAATGCGCGTCTGCGACGGATTCAGCAGGGTCGACACGTTCGTACGGCTCGTGTCGAACGGTGTCGACTCGGCCCACAGCTTCTCGAAGTAGTCCAGGAAGAGTGCGCACAACGCAGGCGCCCTGATGAGCAGCGCGCCACCCGCGCCGGTCTTGTCCAGCGGCACCAGTACGGTGTTCCCGTCCGCGATCTTGAACTTCAGCGGAGGCCCGGGATGGATCCGCGCCTCTTCGCCTCCCTCGACCGCCTGCCCGATCGCATGGCGCATGGATGCGTCGTCGAGGTAGTCGGAGGAGTAGACGATCCTGAACCTGTCGACGGTGTTGATCGACATCATTTCCCGCTCCGCGTTCCGCACGATCACGCCGCTCAACAGGCTGACCTCGCCGGGGCTGTCAAGGACCTCGACTTCCTGGAACGCCGACGGCCGCGCCTGTTGGCAGTGGAGCACGAAGTCTTCGACGTCGAGCATCTCGTCGAGCATGTCACGGCAACGACTGCTGACGAGCTTCGTGACGTACGGCGCGGCCACCCGTGGCGGAACGGCGGTCACGTAGTCGGGGCCCTGGTCAACGAGACCGACGCCGACGAGCTCGCGCACTCTCGGATCGTCCGGCCCGGAGACCTTCCCGTCCTCCCAGTCGACTGGCCGAAGTCGAGTAGGCGCTCGTAGAGGCGGCGGGCGGCCTTGGACAGCATGCGGATGCCCTTCGTTACTGATCGTCGTGCCGGCCGATTCCGCTGAGGCGACGCCGGGCGGCTGCTACGGTACTCGCGTGAACGGCACGAGCGGGTGCCCTCACGAGGGGCAGGGTTGAGTGGTCGGTCTCGGCCGATCACACAAGACCTTTTCCGCGCAGGCGACACGTACGATGACGGATCGTTCGGACTACACGTGTTGCCGTCGCTCGCGTCTGCCTTCCCATCTGTACCGGCTGGCGTTTTCGTCAGGAGGGCGTACTCTGATGGTGCTCGGTGAGCCGAGTGGCCGATCAAGGGTCGTCCGGGGGGACGTTCAGATGGCGAGGGCTGTGCCCTTGGTGGGCGCACAACCGAATCGCACCCTCGTGTCGGAGGACCCCCGTGAATTTGCTCCGCGATCGAGCTCCTCGCCTTCCCCGGCGGGAGTACCACTGGGGCTGATTTCAGCCTGGCACGACCCTGTCATCGTGAGCCGTCGATGAACGGCCTCGGCAGGATCGCGCGCTGCTACATAGGGAGCATCGCCGTCGTCGGCGGTGCTCTCTTTGTGTTCGGTGCAACTCATGTGATCAGCTGGGCCATCCTCATTCCTGTCGTGGTGTTGATCATCGCGGCCGATGCCGCTCCCGCCATCCTGGTGCGCTCCGATCGAGGACAGGGCGCTGCGATCACTGTCTCCGCAGGGTTTCCGATCCGGATGGCGGCCGTCGTCCTGATCGGTCCGTGGGGCGCGGTGCTGTCGACGGTCGTCACGCTCTTCGCGTTCGTACCGGGTGGTCGACCACTCGTGAAGCGTGTCTTCAACGTGGGGCAACTGGTCATCACGGTGTGCGTCTCAGGCCTCGTGTACACCACCCTCGGTGGACACATCGGACCACTGTCCGGGCACGACGTGCCTTCGTCTGTGTTTCCGTTCGCCGTAGCCGCATTGGTGTACTACCTGACGAACACCGCGCTGGTCACCGGGATCGTCATGCTTACAAGTGACATGCGGCTCCGGGCAGCCTTGCCGGGGTTCATCGCGCCGTTCGCCGCTACCTACCTCGGGTACGGGACGGTGGGGTTGTTGCTGCCGATCCTGTGGAGCGAGGTCGGGATCCTCGCGGCCGTGCTGGCGCTGGGGCCGATCTTCGTCGCGCGGTGGGCGGCCTCGCAGCTGGTGGCCGAGCGGGAAGCGCGCGAAGGAACGTTGCGCGCGTTCGCTCGCGCCGTCGAGACCAAGGACTACTACACCCGCGGCCACAGTGACCGGGTGGCGCGGTTGTCCGAGCTGATGGGGCGGGAGGCGAAGCTGCCCGAGGAACGCGTCGGGCTGCTGCGGTACGCCGGCATGCTGCACGACATCGGAAAGATCCGGGTGCCCACCGAGATCCTGCGCAAGGCCGGGCCGCTCACCCGGGACGAGTTCGCCACCATCCAGCTGCACCCGGTCTACGGGCAGGCGATGATGCGCGACGTCGCGTTCCTCGACGACGTGCTGCCCGGCATCCTGCACCACCACGAACGGTACGACGGCAGCGGCTATCCGATGGGTCTGGCCGGCCGCGACATCCCGCACTTCGCCCGCGTCATCACCGTCGCGGACGCCTTCGACTGCATGACGTCGACGCGTTCGTACCGGTCCGCCCGTTCGGTGGACGAGGCGCTCGCCGAGCTCCGCCGCGGCAAGGACACGCAGTTCGACCCGGACATGGTCGACCTGATCGAGGCCGTCATCGCCCGTGAGGGCTGGGAGCCGCACACCCTGCCCGCTGCCGCCGACGAGGTCCGCGCCACCCAGGTGGCGTACGACCACGACGACCCCGGCCGGCCGATACCCGTGCAGGACGGCGACGCGTCGAGCAGGCTGGAGCCGGGGCCGTGAGGTCGGTGAGCCTGGGCCGACTGGTCGCGCTCCTGGCCGTGCCCGTCGTCGCCGCCGCGGTCGTCGACCTCCTCGACACGGGCGTGCGGGACGTGGCCATGGCGGTCGCGTTCTGCGTCCTCATCGTGATCGGCTGCGTGCTCCGGGTCGCCGCGCCCGGCCGGCGCGAGTTCGTTCCGATCGCCTCGGGTGCCGGCGTCGGCTACGCGATAGAGACGTCGCTGCAGAGCAACGGCATGGCACCGACGGTGGCACAGGTCATCGTGGTCGCGGCGGTGGGCAGTCTGGTCGGCGCGCTGCCGCGCCTCGTCGACCAGC
>JAFMQP010000324.1 GCA_017354575.1 Acidothermales bacterium
GCGCAGCATGTCGACCATCTCGCCCGTCCCCGAGCCGACGTCGAGGACGCGCAGCTCGCCGACCCGCCCGGTGTCGGCCAGGTACGGGCGCAGCGCGTCGGCGACGACCCGCCGGCGTCCCTGGAACCACCAGTGCACGCTCTCCACGGCGGCGAACTTGTGGTACATCGAGACGTCCATCCACTGCCCTTCAGGGACACCACAGGTCGAGTGCAGCGGGTAACGCTAGGGGCGCAGGCACGGTGACGGAAGGCACGCCGGGGAAGGTTCTCCGAACGTACACTCGGTCGTCACCTGACCAAGGCCCCGTCGCGTCGGGCCGATCGCCCCTCTCCCTGACCCTGCCGGCCGCGACGCTGACTGTGACCGCGCGCGTGGCGGCCGCCCGGTCTCGTTGCCGCCGGCGGTAGCGGACTACCCGGGCGAGGCCTTGAAACCGTCTCTGAGACGTCTGCACCTGGTCGAGCGCGTCCGCGAGTTCGTCGCTGCTCGCGATGTCCCTCCGACCCGGCATCCGGCGAGTCGGTCGTGATCATCGTGGACGGGACACCTCGCGGAAGGGATGCCCGACGTGGGATCCGCGACGCTGCCACTTTCCCCACGCCACGCCCAACGCGAAGCCGGGCGCCGGAGCAGGCCGCCGGCCGTGCGGCACCGCTCCGGCTGGCCGAGCAGCACCGTGGGCTGGACCGCCCGGCTGACGCGTCACGCTACCCGGCGGTAGGGGGACTACACCGTGTGTACGAGTCGGACCCGGCCGCATCCGTCGGGCGGCTTCGTCCTAGCGCCGTCCTGCCCGCCGTCCCGCGAGCACCTTGAAAGACCACAGGTGGTGATCCCTATCGGAGATGGGTCGTCCCGGTCCCGGTTGTTGTGCTGCCGCTGATTGGCGGAACCGCCTGCAGCGGACAGGTCGTGGCAATCGTTCTTCTCGTTTGTGGATGACCGCGTCGACACGTCGACGGCGTGCTCTTGGTGGTCATCGGCCGGATCCTGCTGCGCGTCGCGAATTGACGGCGCCTGCGGAGTCGTCAGTGGTAGACGGCGCGACAGCCGGCCGTGGCACTGACAATCGCGTGAGCGCCGCCACCGAGGGCAGTCCGTCGACATCGAACGCCGCGTCGACGAACGCCGCCGTGCCATCGCCCAGCACCGGCAGCGCCACGCCGACACACTTGGCCCGCAGCGCCGCGTCGCTCATGGGTCGTTCGATGCTTCCCGTGGCATGTCCGACGTGTCGCTCGTGGACATCGCCGGTCACGTCGACCACGCGCGCCCACGCCTCGTCCCTGCGGACCGCCGGGTCGAGCCGGACGTGGACCTTGCGCCGCAGCGCTACGACGTCATCGGCGCGCGCCCGGTCGGTGGTGTACTGCGGTGGCCCGGCGGACCCGTCGAGAAGCCCAACCGCGAAGCAGTGGTAGACACTGAACTTCGCCGCCAGGCCGTCCTGCGGGTCCGACACCCCCATCACGTCGAGCACGACGGGGTTCACCCGGAGCTCGACCGATGCGATCCGGTCCGGCTCCGGGCAGTCGCCACGGAGTGCGATCGCGGCGTCGATCGCCGCGTGGCTGACGATGCCGCACGCGTACGGTTTGATCGCGTTCGCGTCGATCTCCCAACGCTCGCCGAGCCGGGTCACGATCTGGTCGGGATCGAAGCCGCCGCCGGCCACGGCGGCCAGCCCGCGCCGACCCTCGATGGGGGCGACAGGGCCGGTGAAACCGTGCTTCGCCAGCAGGGCTGCTTCCACGCCGTCGGCCGCCGCCTTGCCGGCGTGGAAGGACTTCGTCATGGTGCCGAACGCTTCCTGCAACCCCGCCGCCTCGGTGGACGCGACACCGAGCGCGACGACCATCCGCGCCACGTCGAGCCCCAGCAGCCGCCCGGCGGCCGCAGCCGCACCGAGATGTCCCGCCGTTCCCGTCACGTGCCAGCCCCGGTCGAAGTGGCCCTTCCCCAACCCGAGACCGACGCGCAGGCTCACCTCGACGCCGACGGTGACCGCATCGACCAGGTCGGCACCCGACGCGCCCACGTACTCGGCCACCGCCAGCGCCGCGGGGACGACGGGCGCGGCGGGATGGACCACGGTCGTCAGGTGGGCGTCGTCGAAGTCCTCGACGTGGATCGCGACTCCGGTGACCAGCGGAGCGGAGGTGAGCCCGAGGCGTTCCTCCCGGCCGAGCAGCGACACGTCGCCCGCATGGCCGAGCTTCTCCAACGTCTCGAGCGCGATCTCGCAGGCCGGCGACCGTGACGACCCGACGGCCAAGGACACGGCGTTGGTCACAGTGCGGACAGCCGCGCGCCTGGTGCGCTCCGGGATGTCCGCGCGATCGAACTCGACCGCGAAACCGGCCAGTCGCCTGGTCACGCCCGGTCTGGTCACGACACCACCGCCTCAACCAGTTGCCGTAGATCCTGTGCGGCTTCTACGTCTTCGACCGCGCGGATGATCTGCTCGGTGCGACCCGGCAGTGTCGGCTGGACCAGATCCCGCACCTTGTCCTCGACCTCGGCGTTGGTCATCGGCCGCGCGAGGCTGCCCCGCGCGTGGGCCACCTGGTGCGACAGCCGCTCGCCGTCGTCGCGCTCGACCTCGACACGGACGGCGTCCCTGGGCATCCGATCATCCACCTGCAGCACGGTCAGCGAGCGCAGCTGGGCGAGCAGCGGATCCGCAACCCGCGCGTCGGCGTACTGCGCCAGGCCGACCCGGCCGTCCACAAGTCCGGCGGCCACACCGTGCACCGCGCTGAACTTCGCCTCGAGCCGGTCGCGCGGTGCCCGACTGCCGGTGAGCTCCTGGACGAGCGGGTGGCAGTGAACGACGATGCGCAATACCCGAGTGGGGTCCGGGACACTCGAGGACAAAGCGATGGCGGCGTCGATCGCGGGATGAATCACGATCCCGCACGGGTAGGGCTTGACGACGTCGTCGCACAGGTCCCACCGGGATCCCAACCCGTCGAGTAACGGCGCGGGATCGTGTTCGGCCGCCAGCACCCGCATGAACCCCCGTTCGGCTTCGAACACGCGGGTGGAGCCGGTGAAGCCGCCTTGGGCGAGCAGGGCGGCGAGCAGCCCGTTGCCGGCCGCCTTGCCCACGTGGAACGGTTTGAGCGCGGAACCGAAGCCCTCGCGGTGACCGACCGTCTCACTTGCAGCGATGCCCCAGGAGACGTTGAGCTGCACGGGATCCAGGCCGAGGACCACGGCCGCGGCGGTCGCTGCGCCGAGGACGCCGCAAGTCCCGGTGATGTGCCAGCCCTCGTCGTAGTGCGCGGGAGAGATGGCACGTCCCGCGCGGAGCTGCACCTCGCAGCCGAGCGTGAAGGCGGTGAGGAACGTGCGTCCCGACACGCCGCGGTCCACCGCGATCCCCAGCGCCGCCGCCAGCGTCGCCGCGGATGGATGGATCACGGTCTCGAGATGGGTGTCGTCGTAGTCGTCCAAGTGTGCCGCCAGGCCGTTGGCCATCGCGGCATAGAGGGGATCCAGCCGTTCGCGGCGCCCGAGCACGGGAGCGACGGGCTGCCCACCCACCTGGCCTCCCACGTCGACCACGGCCTGGACGGCGGGATGATTGGCAGCACCGATGGCGGTGCCGATCACGTTGAGCAGATGCATGCAGGCCACCGCGGCCGTCTTCTCGGGCACCGGCTGCTGCGCAAGTTCGGTGACCCGCTCGGCGAACTCTGTGCTCAGTCCCTCCTCGGTCACCTCCCGTCTCCCCCGGCCAGCAGGGAGACCCCGGAGATGCTCTCGTACGACTCGATGTCCTGTACGAACTCGACCAGGTGCTTCGCACGCACATCTCCGACGACTGGGCGCACGAGATCAGCGCTCTTGTCGTACACCTCGTCTGGTGTCATCGGATCGTCGGCCGTCCCTCGCACATGTGGGACGTGCTTGTCGACGGTGCTGCCGTCGGACAGCCAGACGACGACCGTAGCGGATCGGGTTCCCGATGACTGCTCGTCGGGCACGAGGGTGGTACGTTCACGCAATCTGCCGATCCCTGGTTCATCCATCCGCTCCGGGGCATGGGCCATCGCGAACGTGAACCGGCCGTCGACGAGTGTGCCCGCGACGAGATACTGCACGTTGATGTCGGGCATCGACCGGTCGTCGACGATGCCGCACTCGTCGGCAGGAAGTCGGATCTCGATCGACTCCACGTCGTCAGGCGTGATCGGGTGCGACTCCAGAATCGCTTCGACGGCTTGTACGGCGGCCTGCGCAGGCGAGCCGACCGCGTACTTCTTGATGTTCGTGCGCATCAACTCGAACCGCGTACCGAGACCGTCGACGAGGTTGTTCGCCTCGTACCGCCCGCCGGTCGCATCGAAGAAGTTCGGTGTTCCGTCGAACACGTCCGACACGCCGTCGAAACCCGCGGCCACCGCCAGCGTGGCGAACATCGCGTTACGCGCCGGCATCCCGCCGAACACGAAGGCCTTCTCCACGTGCTCACGGTCGCGCACCCAGGTGGTGACTCCCGAGCA
>JAFMQP010000325.1 GCA_017354575.1 Acidothermales bacterium
CGGGATCTCGATGCCCATCGCCGACTTGCCGGGGATCGGCGACAGGATCCGCACCTCGGCGCTCTTCACCGCGAGCGAGATGTTGCGCGACAGCGCGGTGACCCGTTCGACCTTGACCGCGGGGCCGAGCTCGACCTCGTAACGGGTGACCGTCGGGCCGCGGGTGAACCCGGTGACCTGCGCGTCGACGTCGAACTGCTCGAACACCTCGGTGAGCGCGGCGACGACGACGTCGTTCGCCCTGGTGCGCGCCTTCGGCTTCGTGCCGGCGGAGAGCAGGTGGCTCGGCGGTAGGGCGTAGTCGCCCTTGAGCACCAGCTGCTCCGCGGTGGACGGCACCGGCGCGGGCTCGGGCGGCTGCACCGTCTTCAGCTCGGCGACCGGCTTCGGCTTGGGCTTGGCCGCGACCACCGGCGTCTCGAACGGCTCGTCGCCGGCCCGCTCGCCAGCCTCGTCGTCGCCGGTACGGCGCCGCGTCGTGCGGCGGCGCAGCGACGCGACAGGGGTGTCGGTCGCCTCGTCGCCGTCCTCGTCCCCCTCGTCGCTCTGCCCGTGCCGGCGGATCTGGTCACGGAGGTCACGCAGCCGCTCGGGAATGTGGCGTACCGGCGTCCCCGTGATGACGAGCAGGCCGAACGCGCCGAGCAGGCAGAGCAGCGGCACCGCCAGGTACGCCGACAGCAGCGAGACGAGGGGCAGCGAGGCGAGGAAGCCGACCATGCCTCCGGCCGCCCGCATGGCGGCGGCGCCGTCCGCGGGCACCGGCAGCCCGGACGCGATGTGGACGACGCCGAGCACCGCGACGAGCAGCGCCCCCCAGCCGATCACGAGGCGACCGGTGGCGGCGTTGCGCTCAGGGTTGCGCATCAGCCGCCAGGACGCGAGCAGCAGCAACAGCGGCGCGATCACGCCGAGCCGCCCGAACGCGCCGGCCACGAACGCCACGATCACCCGGCCGACCACTCCGGGCAGGTGCCACCACACGGCGACGCCGATCACCGCGGCGAGGGCGAGGAAGGCGAGCCCGAGGCCGTCCCTGCGCTGGTCCGGCTCGAGGTCGCGGGCGCCGCGCTCGGCCATCCGGACGACGCGGCCTAGTCCGCCGCCCACCAGCAGCCAGGCGCCGGCGACGCCCTTCCAGAGCAGGCCGAGCGTCATCACGATCGGGTCGGGCGAGCGCACCGCGGCGTTGCGCGTCCGCGCCGCCGGCCGCTTCGTCGTGCGGCGCTTGGTGCCGCCCCCGCTCGTGCGGGGCCGTCCGGTGGACCGCCCGCCCGACCGTTTCGTCGAGCCGCGCGAACCACCGCTCGAACGAGAAGTCGTACGGGTCGCCATGGTTCTCACCGTAACGAGTCACGTCACATCCACACCACCTGCCACACGGGCAACCTCGTGTCTCACGCTGCGTGAGTGCGGAAGTTCGCCATCATCGCCATGTCCTCGTGCTCGAGGTTGTGGCAGTGCAGGACGTACTTCCCCGCGTAGTCGCTGAACCGCACCAGTACGTCCACGGTCTCGCCGGACCTCATGTCGACGGTGTCCTTCCAGCCCTTCCGGTAGTCACCGCCGCCGAGGACCTGGAACGGGTCGAGGTGGACGTGGATCGGGTGCCGGATGTCCGTGGTGAACCGCCACCGCTCCACCTGGCCGAGCGGGGGTGCGGCGTCGATCCGATCCGGGTCGAACGGCTTGCCGTTGATCAGCCACGCCTGGTGCCCGTGCAGCGTGCCCTGCTGGAAGTCGAACCGCCGCGTCACCTTCGCCTGCCCCGTGCGCAGCACCTCGAGGTCGCCGAGCCGCTTCGGCACCGCGCTGTCGTCGGGCGCCTTGCGGGCCACGCGGAAGCGCATCACGTTCTTCGTGCCGCCGTCGCCGAACCCGTTGGTCATGGTGACGGTGGAACCGACCTCGAACCGGGAGAAGTCGACGACGACGTCGAACCGCTCGGCCTGCGCGATCTCGACCCTGTCGAGCGGGTTGGGCCCGGCGAGCAGCCCGCCGTCGGAGCCGACCTGGACGAACGCCTTGCCGCCGCTCGGCTGTGGGTCGAGCGTGAGCTGGTACCTGCGGGCGCTGGACGCGTTGAGGATGCGGAACCGGTACCTCGTGGCCGTCACCTCGAGCTCCGGCCAGGGCGCCCCGTTGACGAGGACGACGTCACCGAGGACGCCGTCCATGTACGCCTCCTTGACACCGGGCGGCGCGACCAGCTTCGGGTCGAGCGCCGGGTAGAGGAAGGCGCCGTCGGCGTCGAACGACCGGTCGCAGATCAGCAACGGGATGTCGCGCTCGCCCTTCGGCAGCGGCAGCGCGTCCTCCTCGTCGTCGTGCACGAGATGGAACCCGGCGAGCCCGCGGTACACCTGCGGTCCGGTGAAGTCCATCCGGTGGTCGTGGTACCAGAGCGTCATCGCGCGCTGGCGCATCGGGTAGACGTACGCGCGCGAGCCGTGCGCGATGTCGCCGGGCATCGTGTCGTGCGGCCACCCGCCCTTCGGCAGTACGAGGTCGGTCGGGTAACCGTCGCTGCCGTGCGGCGTGTGGCCCCCGTGCAGGTGCACGGCGATCGGCACCGGCAGCTCGTTGCTGTGCCTCACGACGGTGCGCCGGTCGCGTCGCGAGACGATCGTCGGGCCGGGGAAGATGCCGTCGTAGCCGTAGATCCGTGTCTTCAGGCCGGGCAGGATCTCGGCCTCCGCCTCGCGGACGGGGATGTCGTAGTACCACGCGTCGGGTGTGCGCCGGGTCGGCTCGGCGACCGGTGGGATCGGCAGCGGCACGGTGAACGGCTTCGGCAGCCTCGCCCGGCTCTTCAGCAGCTCTCCCGCCTGCTGCTGCGTGAGCACCGAGCACCCGGGCAGCGCGACCGCGAGCGCGCCGAGCCCGACCGCGCCCGCGGTGACGCCGAGGAAGCGCCGTCTGGTCAGCCCGCTCACGCGTCGACCTCGACGCGGGCCCGGCGGCCGATGCGGACGCGGTAGCGGACCAGCCAGACCTCGATCGCGACGACAGTGCCGACGATGGCCACGCCGAGCGGGATGTGCAGCGCCAACTGGTGCGCCCAGCCCAGGGCCACCTGGGTGCCCTCGGCCGCGAACAGCACCGGTGCGGCGATCCCGATCCAGCGCGGCCCCCGGCCGGGACGCCGGAACAGGACCGCCGCGGGCACCACGAGCAGCAGTGCGGTGAGCGTGATTGCGTCGGCGTTCGGCGCGTGCCCCGACCGCATCGCCTCGAGCGAGCCGTTGAGGTAGGCGCCGGCGAGGATCGGCTGGGCCACGACGAGTGCCGTGTGCAGCGTGAAGACCGCGAACAGCAGGGCCCAGGTGACCCTGGTACGGCGTGCGAGTGCGTCCGGTGGGGCGCCGACCCGTACGGCCGTGCCGGTGTGTTGCATCGTCTCTTCTCCCGATCGTCTCACCCCCACCAGTAGCCGCATCGTATAAGAAGGCTGCCGACATATGTAAATGGGGGACGCAAGGAATACACTCGGCTCATGGACCAGAACGCCGTGCGCGGACACCTCGAGGCGATGATCCTCGCCGTGCTCGAGGACGGGCCTCGCCATGGGTACGCGGTCATCGCGGCGATCAAGGACGGGTCGGGCGGCGAGCTCGCGCTCAACACGGGCAGCGTCTACCCGGCACTGCGGCGGCTGGAGGACGCCCGCTACGTCAGCGGCGCGTGGCAGATCGTCGACGGCCGCCGGCGGCGTACGTACCGGCTCACCGCCGCGGGACGCAAGGCGCTGCAGAACCACCGTGCGGAGTGGCGCGCGTTCACCCGCACCGTCGGAGGTGTGCTGGGGTCCGGCTGACGACGTATGGTGAGAGGCGGTGCCGCCACCTCACGGGACGGACGCCGACCGTCAGCACAGTTCGACAAGAGTCCGACCGCGACAGCGGACCGGCATCCCAAGGGAGCTGGATCCAGATGAGCGAGACCGTTCCACCCTGCCCACCCCTCGACCGGCTGGCCGTCGTCGGCGCCGGACGGATGGGCAGAGCCGTCACCGCGGCCCTCCCCGACACGGCCGGGCCGTTCGGGCGTGGCTTCGACGGCACCGACGCCGCAGGCGTCCCGTACGACGTCGTCCTGCTGTGCGTGCCCGACCGTGAGATCGCGCGGGCGGCCGCGCGCATCCGGCGCGGCCCGTCCGTGGGCCACTGTTCCGGCATCGCCGGGCTGGACGTGCTCGCGCCGCACGAGGCGTTCTCGCTGCACCCGTTGATGACCGTCACCGGCGACGAGCCGTCGTCACCTTTCCCCGGGGCCGGTTGCGCGGTCACCGGCACCACCGCGGACGCGCGCGACGTCGCCTCCGCCCTCGCCCGTCGGCTCGGCATGGCGCCGACGACGGTCGCGGACGCCGACCGCGCGACCTACCACGCGGCGGCGTCGGTGGCCGCGAACTTCCTGGTGACCGTCGAGGCGGCCGCGGAGCGGCTGGCCGGGCACGCCGGCGTCGGCCGCGCGGCGCTCGTGCCGCTGGTGCGCGCCGCCGTCGA
>JAFMQP010000326.1 GCA_017354575.1 Acidothermales bacterium
GAACGACGAACCGGCGATGCCGTCGACACAGCGGCGGCAGGTCGTCGGACGCGCGCCGCCCGGGCCGGTGAGCGAGCCACCGGCAGCCGGGAAACCGGCACGTCTCCTGCGGCACCGCCGGCTCAGTTGCTTCGAACATGTGTTCGAGTATAGCGTGGCCCGAGCCGCCGGCGCCAGTCCGTTGACAACGCTCCCGAACCTGCTCACACTGATCTCGACAGAGAGCGGCGCTCACATTTCGGAGCGAGGACGACATGACCGACCAGACCGCACCGCGGTACATCCAGGCGTCTCGGCTGGGCGCCCTGTTCAACCGGCTCGTCGGCGGGATCACCGGCGCCGGCATCAGCCTGAAGGGCTCGCGCGTACTCGCGGTCCGCGGGCGGACGAGCGGCGTGTGGCGGACCGTGCCGGTGAACCCGCTCACCGTCGACGGGATCCGGTACCTCGTCGCCCCGCGGGGCCAGACGCAGTGGGTGCGGAACATCCGAGTCGCAGGCGGAGGCGAGCTGCGGCTGGGCCGCCGAACCGAGCCGATCACGGTCACCGAGCTCGGCGACGCCGAAAAGCCGCCGGTCATCCGCGCCTACCTGAAGGCGTGGGCGTGGGAGGTCGGACAGTTCTTCGAGGGCCTCACCAAGGACGCCGACGACGACGAGATCGCCGCCGTCGCGCCCGGCTTCCCGGTGTTCCGCATCGACTGAGACAGGAGAGACTGGATAGGTGAACGCCGAGGAGGACACGGTCGAGGACAAGCGGCGGCTGCGCCGGGAGCTGCTGGCGCAGCGCCGGGCGATCCCCGCCGAGCCGCGTCGGGCCTACGGCGCCGCCATCCGCGACACCGTGCTCACCCTCCCGGAGCTCGCAACCGCTCGTACCGTCACGGCGTACGTCTCCGTCCAGGCAGAGCCGGACACCACGACACTGCTCGCCACGCTGCTCGCCCGGCGCCGCACCGTGCTCCTGCCGATCACGCTGCCGGACATGAGCCTGGACTGGGTGGCATACGTCGGCCCCGCCTCGCTGCATCCCGCCGCCCACGGGCTGCTGGAGCCGAGCGGCACCCGGCTCGGCGCGGACGCGGTGAAGGAGGCCGACCTCGCGCTGCTGCCCGCGCTCGCCGTCGACCGGTCAGGGCTGCGGATGGGCCGCGGCGGCGGATGCTACGACCGCGTGCTCGCGACGTTGCCGCCGGACGTGCTGAGCTGCGCCCTCGTCTACGACCACGAGCTGCTGCCCAGGGTGCCCGCCGAGCCGCACGACCGGCGCGTCGGGGCGGCCGTCACCTCGTCCGGCGTCACCCGCTTCTGAGCTCAGGCCGGGCCGGACGAGTTGCGGCCCGCCAGGCCGGAGCGCAGCACGCCCGCCGCGGTCAGCCGCGCGGTGAGCTCGCCGGGCGACAGGCCGAGCAGGGCCGCGAGCGACGGGACGTCGCGGCGGCGTAGCGACAGCACGTCGGTCTCGTAGTCGCCGCGGTCGTGCTGGATGCTCGCGAGGTACCGCAGCACGACGCTCCACTGCTCGCCGGACAACCCCTGCAGCCGCCGCAGGTCGAGCACCGGGTGCTGCAGCACCATCTGCGGCAGCGACTCGCGGTCGACGGCAGGCGCGCTGCCGAGCAGCTCCGCCACCGAGGCGCCGTAGAAATCCGCGAGCTCGGCGAGCCGCTCGACGGTCAGCGTCCGCGCGCCGGCCTCGTAGCTGGCGATCGTCGCGGCCTTCCACCTGCCCTGCGACTGCCGCTCGACGTCACGACGGGTCAGCGCGAGCCGCTCGCGCACCGACCGCAGCCGCGCACCCAGGTTGAGGCCGACACCGCCCGGCTCGGGCTCCTCCTCCTTGTCCGCCTCCAGCGACGGCGGCGGCTTGAGCGCGGCCAGCCGCGCCGGGATGAACAGCTCGCCGCGGCGGACGCCGAGCAGCGCGCCGAGCAGCTGCGAGGCGGTGACCGCCTTCGGGATCCAGCCCCGGACGCCGGCGGCGAGGGCGTCGGCGACCTGGTCGGTCGCGTCCGACATGGTCACCACCACGACCCGCGCCTTCGGGTACGCCGAACGCAGCCTGCTGACGACGTCGGTGTCCTGGCCCGCGACGTCGAGGACGACGAGCTCCGGCTCACCTTCACCGACCTGTCCGAGCAACGTCGTCAGCGTCGACCCGGACGCCAGCACGTCGAACTCGGCCGTGCCCGCCAGCAACCGCTCGATGTCCCGCCGGAACGAGAGGTTCCGGTCGAGCACGAGCACCGGCGTCACGCCATTGTCGTCGGTCATACGTCCCTTCCCGTCCGCGTCACGAGGCGTCATCCCGCGGGTCGCAAGAGCAGCGTGTCGATGGTGCCACGGTCGATACTGTCCTGATTCCACCGCATCGCAGTAGTGCCTGCCTCCCAGATCCGAGCCTGGTCGAAGTAGTGCGGGTCGAACGCGTGGCCGGACGCCCCGGTGAGGTTCACCCACCGGGACCTGTCGAGGTCGGCGAGGTCGACGATCATCCGCATCGACGGCACCCATCTGACCTCGTAGCCCTGCCCGACGTACCAGCCGGTGGCGTCGACGACCGACAGTCCGCCGCCGAGCCGCAGCGGCCCGCGGTTGAACAGCCACTCGATCGGCGCCACGCCAGAGGTGCCGAACGACTGGTTCTGGACGGTGAGGGTGTGCAGGTCACCCCAGCGCCACCGCGCCGGATCGGCACCGAGCCTTCGACTCAGCTCGTCGTATGCGTCTCCCATCGCTTCGGTGAGCACGGTGTCGCGGGTCTCCCGGACGTGTGTGGTCGTGGAATCATCCCACCACGTACTGCCGGGCCGTGTCAGCAACTTCCCCATGACCGCGAACCACCGGGAGCCGCCGTCCGGTCGCACGCCAGGCGGCACGTCGTCGTCGAAGGCCCGCGCGAGCACGTGCGCCCACACCGAGTTGAAGTACGCCGCCGCGGCCGAGTCGGCGGGCATCGTGCCGTCCCAGCGCGCCAGCAGCCGCCAGGCCCGCTCGGTGCCAGCGGGCGGGTGCAGGCGGCGCAGGTACGGCAGCAGCGTCCGCGCCGCGTCGTTCCAGGTGTCGAGCTGCATCCGGTGGGTCCGCGCCACCGTGATCGGCCCGGGTGAGGACGTGATCAGGCTCGCTATCCGCCTGCTGCGGTAGCCGTAGTCCCAGTCGTCGGTGAGGTGGTACGGATACGACCTGCCGACCGCGGCCTGGTTGGCGGTGACGACGTAGCCGTCCTTCGGGTCGAACGAGTACGGCAGGGCGTCGAAGGGGACGTAGCCCGTCCACTCGTCCCTGCCGGTCCAGCCCACGGCCGGCCAGTCGCCGTCGTAACCGCTGCGGACCGGGATGCGGCCCGGCGCCTGGTAGCCGATGTGCCCGTCGACGTCGGCGTAGACGAGGTTCTGCGCGGGCACCTCGAACAATCTTGCGGCGGCGCGGAAGGCGGTGAACCCGCCGGCGGCGTCGAGCGCGAAGAGCGCGTCCGCGGTACGCCCCGGCGTCAGCGCCGTCCAGCGCATGGCGACCGCGTACTTCCCTCCGACCAGGCGAAGGTCGGCGCTGGCGTCGGACAGCAGCGGGCCGTGGCGCGTCGCCCGCACACTGATCGGCACCGGCTTGCCGCCGGCCACCCGGACCGTCTCGTTGCGGACGGAAAGCGGTAGCCACCTCCCTCGGTACAGGTACCGGTCGCCGTGCACCTTCTCCAGGTACAGGTCGGCGACGTCGGGACCGAGGTTGGTGAGACCCCAGGCGATCCGGGCGTTGTGGCCGATGATCACGCCGGGCAGGCCGCTGAACGTGAAGCCCGCCACGTCGAACGGGCACGCGGTACCGACGCGCGTGCAGTGCAGGCCCATCTGGTACCAGATCGACGGCATCGCCGGGCCGAGGTGCGGGTCGTTCGCGAGGATCGGCTTGCCGGTGGCGGTGCGCGTACCGGCGACGGCCCAGGCGTTGGACCCGATCCCGTCGCCGCCCTGCCCGGCGACGGCGCCGACCGCGTCGAGCGCGCGGTCGGCATGGGTCAGCGACGCCCGCGCACCGGCGTGCCGCAGCGCGCTGCGCGTGTCGGGCGAGACGCGGTCGCCCCGGGCGGGGGGCGTGCGGTCGGTCGGCACGAACCGGCCGTGCACCACCTTGCCGCCGGACACGATCGGCGGGGCGGCGCGGTCGTCGTACGGCGGGAACAGCTCGGCCACCCGCGCCGACGGCAACCGGGCGGCGAGCAGCGCACGCATCCGCTCCGCGTCGTCGTTGCCGCGCAGCTGCCAGGCCATCACCTTCAACCAGGACACGCTGTCGGCCGGCGTCCACCGCGCGGCGCGGTAGTGCGGGTTCTGCAGCGACAGCACCGCGTACTCCAGGCTCAGCGCCGACCCGCGGTGCGCGCGCAGGTACGCGTTGACGCCGGCGGCGTACGCCGCGAGGTGGTCCATCGTGCTCGGGGCGAGCAGCCGCAGCTCCTGCTCGGCGATGCGGTGCCAGCCCATGGTGCGC
>JAFMQP010000327.1 GCA_017354575.1 Acidothermales bacterium
CTGATCGTCACCTCGGAGTACTCGATCGGGAGGGCGCCGTCGGTGTTGTCGATCGTGAGCACGACCTCGGCACGGCCGAGGGGCGGGCGCCCCGCGGTGCCGGCGAAGATGACGTCCTCCATCTTGCCGCCGCGCAACGACTTCGCACCCTGCTCGCCCATGACCCAGGACAGCGCGTCGACGACGTTGGACTTGCCGGAGCCGTTGGGGCCCACCACGCAGGTGATGCCCGGCTCCAGCCGCAGCGTCGTCGACGAGGCGAACGACTTGAAACCGCGGAGCGTCAGGCTCTTCAGGTGCAACGCATCGCTCCCCAGGCGTCGGGTTCACGGCCGGTCGGTGGACCGGCCCGGTCGGACCGTGGTCTACACATGTCGGGTGGGGAAGCCGCTGTGTTGATGCCTTCGCTCGCAAGCTCGCGGAACTGAACGTTACCTCGGGTCTCGGGCCTGGATTCGGCGGCGCGCCGACAGGCCGGCCCCGAACATGCTGGAGGGGACGCCCCAAGCGTCCCCTCGACAACTGTTCGGTGCCCGACCCGGAGCACAGCCACTCAGGTGAGTGCCGGCTCCTTCTGCTGCTCGGTCAACGTCAGCAGCTCCTCATGCGACACCGTGGAGGCCAGCTCGTCGTTCTCGCGCTTCATGCGGACGAGCTCGTCCTCCAGGTCGCGTACTCGTCGCTGCAGGCGGCGCACCTCGGCCACCATGCGGGGATCCGGACCACCCACATGGCCGTAAAGCGCCTTCGCCATCAGACCTCCACCTCGTATCTTTTTTGAAGCGACGCGAACGTGGCGCCTCGGGAGTGGCCATGATGTCCCCAGCGGTCCCGGCGCACACGTATCTGTTCCAAGGGTCCCACCTCGCCCCGACGAGGGTCAACCCACCCCCGGTGTGTGTCGCGCAACTCGTGTAGCCGGCCCGCCGGCCGAGGCGCGCGGCGTCATCGCCGGCGCCGGGGCCGTGGCTGGCAGTGCGGGCACGTGTACGCCGAGCGGTTCATGAACGGGTCCCGTCTGATCGGCGTGCCACACCGGTCACAGGGCTCGTCCTCGCGCCCGTACACGTGGAGGGACCGGTCGAAGTAGCCGCTCTCGCCGTCGACGTTCACGTACAGCGTGTCGAACGAGGTGCCGCCGGCGACCAGAGCGGCGGACATGACCTCGCGGACGCCGGCCACGACCCTGGACACCTCCGCCCGGGTGAGCGTCTCCGTCGGCCTGGCCCAGTGCAGCCGGGCCCGCCAAAGCCCCTCGTCGGCGTAGATGTTGCCGACGCCGCTGATGAACGACTGGTCCAGCAACGCCCGCTTGAGTCCGGTACGCCGCCGGCGCAGGGCGCGGAAGAACGCCGCCTCGTCGAACGCCGGGTCGAGCGGGTCGGGCGCGATGTGCGCGATCGCGGCGGGCGGCTCGCCGTCCTCGTCCGCCGCCGGGGTCACGAAGAAGCCGCCGAACGTGCGCTGGTCGACGAACCGGAGCTCGTCGCGGTCGTCCGCGAAACCGAACCGCAGCCGCAGGTGGGGCCCGGGCGGCGCCGTCGCGGCGACGACGAGCAGCTGGCCGCTCATGCCGAGATGCCCCACCAGGACGTCGCCGCCGTCGAGCGGCAGCCAGAGGTACTTGCCCCGCCGGTTCACCGCCACGACGCGGCGTCCGCGCACCCGGGCGACGAAGTCGGCGGGACCGGGCAGGTGCCGGCGGATCGCCCGCGGGTGCAGCACGTCGGCGTCGGTGACCCGGCGTCCCGCCGCCCACGCCTGGAGGCCGCGGCGGACCACCTCGACCTCGGGGAGCTCGGGCACCTGGGCGGGCCGTCAGTCCGAGAGCTCGTCGATCACGGCGTCCTGGTCGCGCAGCATCTGCCACGCGACCTCCGCGGCCCGCTGCTCGGCCTCCTTCTTGCTCTTCCCCTCGCCGCTGCCGAGCGCCTCGCCGCCGACCAACGCGGTGGCGCGGAACGCCTTGCAGTGGTCCGGGCCCTCCTCCTCGACCAGGTACTCGGGGACGCCGAGCATCCGCTGCGCGGTGAGCTCCTGCAGCGACGTCTTCCAGTCCAGGCCCGCACCAAGCGTGGCCGACTCCGCGATCAGCGGATCGAACAGCCGGTGCACGAACGTCCGGGCCAGGTCGATGCCGCCGGAGAGGTAGACGGCGCCGATCAGCGCCTCGAGCGCGTCGGCGAGGATCGAGGACTTGTCGCGTCCGCCGGTGTTGTCCTCGCCGCGGCCGAGCATCAGGTACGCGCCGACGCCGAGGTTGCGGCTCACGCCCGCCAGGGCACGCATGTTGACCACGGCGGCGCGGAGCTTCGCGAGCTGGCCCTCGGGCAGGTCGGGGAAACCGCGGTACAGCGTGTCGGTGACGATCACGCCGAGCACGGCGTCACCGAGGAACTCCAGCCGCTCGTTCGTCGGCAGGCCACCGTGCTCGTACGCGTACGAGCGGTGGACGAGGGCGAGCTCGAGCAGCCCGTCCTCGATGGGCACGGCGAGGGCCGCGCGCAGCTTGGCGAGCCCGTCCCGCGACACTTCGGCCGCCATCACATCCCCCTCGCCCGTTCCGCCGACGCGGGATGCGGGGTGCCCACGCCCGGCACCCGCGCGAGGGAACGCGACAGCTCACCGGCCAGGTCCGCGAAGGTGCGGGCCCGGACCAGGGCGACGTCGTCGACGCGCACGCGGTGTCGGGACCGCTGCGCGACCGCCTCCTCCATCAGTTCGGCCATCTCGACCACCGCCAGCGAGTCGGCGCCGAGCTCGTCGAGACACGTGCTCGCGGTGACGCGCTCGGGCGACACTTCCAGGACCCGACACGCGCTGACGCGGACGCACGCGAACACCTCGTCCGGCGTCCACCCGGACGCGCCTTCGGCGGGTACGCCTCCGCCACGCCCGGAACCGCCGCCAGGGCTCGGCCGCACGACCCGGTGCCGGCTACGCCGGCTCGACGACCTGCCGACGGCGGCCGCGCGGCCCGTACGTGCCGCACGTCGGGCACGCGGTGTGCGGCAGCTTCGGCTCCCGGCACTGCGGGCAGGACACGAGGGTCGGCACCTGCCCCTTCCACTGCGACCGACGGCTGCGGGTGTTGCTGCGCGACATCCTGCGCTTGGGAACGGCCACGTTCAGCTCTCCCTGTCCTCGTTCTCGTTCGTCATGCGTTCGTAGAGTCCGGCGAGACCCGCCCACCGCGGGTCGGCGCTGTCGTGCCGGTGCTCGGGGCCCGCCTCGGCCAGCCGGACGCCACAGGTGGCGCACAGGCCGGGGCAGTCCTCGCTGCACACCGGGCTCTGCGGGAGCTCGAGGAGCACCGCGTCGCGCAGCACCGGCTCGAGGTCGAGCAGGTCGCCCTCGAGCAGGGACTCGTCCTCGCCGACGTCCGGACCGGGATGCGCGAACAGTTCCTGCAGCCCGACCTCGACGGGGGACGAGATCGGTTCCAGGCACCGCGCGCACTCCCCGGTGTACGTGGTCCGTGCCGTCCCCGACACGAGCACGCCCTCGACCACCGACTCGAACCGGAGGTCCAGCTCGATGTCGGTGCCCTCGGGCACACCGACGAGCGGCAGCTCGAGATCGGCCGGTGCCACCACCGTCCCCCGCCAGCGCTCCATCGTGCCCGGACGATGCGCGAACGACCGCGTGTCGAAGACCAGAGGTCCACGCGGGTCGACTCGTGCGGCTGTTGCTGTCGTTCGTTCGGGCATGATCGCGAGACGTTGTTGACTTCAGGGACGGCGTTCGTGCATGACTGGCCGACCACGAGGGCCGTCGCCAGGGTACCCGACGATTCCTCGTCCTGGACAATCGGGCGAGTTCGGCCCATCCCCGGCGGCGTCGGGGACGGCTCAGTCGCGACCGCCGAGGCTCTGCCGGATGCCGTCCAGCGCGGTGATCCTGGCCTCCCGGTTCGGGCCGCGCTCCTCGTCCAGCGAGAGGCGGACCACCATCCGCAGTACCGCGCTGCGGTCGGCGGCGGGCAGCCCGTCGAACGCGCCGTGCAGCCGCTCCAGCAGGTCCGTGCAGGCGACCTGGGACAGCCCGAAGTCCTCGGCGCCGACCTCGAGCTGGACGGCGACGTCGACGACCGCTTCGAGCAGCGGCTGGTACGGGCTCTCCGTCATGATCCGACCATAGCCGTCAGCGCTCATCGTCGTCCTGCTCCTCGCGGAGCCGGCCGAAGCCGTGCGGGTCGCGCAGCCGCTCCCGACCGCGGTCGACGGCGGCCAGCGTCTTGTGCAGGGTCACCTCGAAGCTCGCCAGCTTGGCGTCGCAGTAGTCGTCGAGCTCCTGGCGGCGGTCCCTGGCCTCGTTCTCCGCGTCCCCGACGATCTTCGCCGCCTCGTCCCGCGCCTCGCGGACGACGTCGCTCGTCATCACCAGGCGCTCGCGCTCGGCCCGGCCGCGCTCGACGATACGGATCGCCTCCTCCCTTCCCTCCTGGACGACCGCCTCGCGGTCGCGCAGCAGCAGC
>JAFMQP010000074.1 GCA_017354575.1 Acidothermales bacterium
CGCGTGCCTGCGGGTGGTACCGAAGCTGTTCCGGCGCGACGCGGCGGCCACGCTGCAGCATGGTCAAGGCGGTGTCGCGGTTGCCGTGCATGAGGTGGGCGCGGGCCAGATCGAGGAAGTGATGCCCGTACCGCTCGGCGGGCACGGACAGGGCGTCGGCGGTATCGGCGAGTTCGAGCGCCCGGACGTCGTCGGCCAGCTCGACGGCGACGGCGACGCCGGTGACCGTGGTGTTGGACGGCCCGAACGCCAGCTCGTACGCGTTGCCGTCGCCGACGCGCGCGGCGATCTCGCGTGCCTCGGCCAGGTGCGCCCACGTGTCGTCGGCGCGTGCCGACCGAGACGCGAGCAGCGCTGAACGCAGGTGCAGGCTGCCGACGAGGGCGAGCGCGTCAACGTGGTCGTGGTCCGTTATGTCGTCGCGCGTGGCTTCGAGGAGCCGCAGTCCATGCGCATGGCCGCCGTCGCGCATCAGCGTGCCCGCGCGGCCCCAACGTGCCGCGCCGATCCACAACGGATCGGCGGCGTGTTCGGCGGCCCAGCTCACCCGCTCGACGCCGAGCACGTAAACGTCGTCGTAGCCGAGCCCGGAGCCCAGACACTCTGCCGCGTAGAACGCCTCAGCGAGCAGGGCGTATCCCTCACTCGTCGGGTGTGCGGCGACGACATAGGTCAGCTCGTCCAGCAGGCCCGGCAGCATCGCGGCGAGACGGGTGAACCGGCAGGCTCGGCGCAGCTCGCCGGTCCGCTCGACGTCGTCGCCCAGCTCGGAAAGGCGGCGCGGCGCAGCGTCCAGTTCCGTGGGCAGGTCGTGGGTGAGCAGCGACCGGCGCACCCGCAACACGTTCGCGTCGGCCGTCGCCGAGCCCACCTCGCGGAACGGTTGCCCGGTGAGCCGTTGCGGATCGACGCGGAGCGCGCGGGCGACGGCGGCCACGAACACAGGCGACGCGGGTGCATGCCCGGACTCGACCTTCGTGACGAGCGAGTAGGAGACGTTGGCACGGCGTGCAAGCTCGCGCTGCGTCATGTGCCGCAGCCTGCGCACGGCGGACACCTGCACGCCGATCCGCTCGTCGTCTCGCACGTCTGCCACCTGGGCCGCATGCTTTCAAGACTGGTGAAACCTGGCGTTGCCGCCCGTTCCTACGATCCTCCCCATGGTCGCAAACACGGATCTGGTCTGGGCATGAGGGGACCTACGGCAGGTGACGAGAAGGACGCGGCGTCAGCACGACGTACGCCGTACGCACTGCCGTGGATCGGCGTGGACGAGCCGTCGCCCACGCAGGTGGCGATGATGCAGTCACTCGACGACGCCCGCCGCGCCGGTCTCGTCGCGGACGACGAGGTGCGGGCGATCGAGCAGATCATCCGCGACGGGCACCCGCACAGGGCGCGCAAGCGGCTGACGGAAGCCAAGCGGCGCAACGGCCACCGTGATGGTCCCGGGTGAGCGGGTCAGGTGCCGTCGCCGATGCCGGACGGCGGGATGTAGCTCGGCGGGTGCGTGGGCATGCTGGGCCGCTCGTCCGGGTCGTCGCTGTCCGGTGGCTCGGACAGTGCCGACTCGGTGACCGCGACCTCACGCCGCCGGGCGAGCACGCCGACCGCGGCCGCGTAGACCAGCCCGAGGATGAGGCACAGCAGGCCGACCTTGATCAGGAAGCCGCGCGGCCCCGTGCTCACCGGGATCGCGGTGAGCAGTGCGACGAGGCCGAGGGTCACGAGGTGGAACACGACCGACACCAGCGTCGCGATCGAGCCGACGTTCCTGCCGGCGCCGCCCGCGCCGCCGACGTAGCGGCGTCCGCTGTACGCGAGCAGCCGCCCCACGACGGCGACGATGACGATCCCCGTGCCGATGAATGCGAAGTCTGCCCAGTGCATGACGTACGGATACCCGAGAACGTCGCGCGCAACCCTCAGATCGCGAGCGCGAGTACGGCGACGACGAGCACCGCTCCGCCGACGGCGTACGCCGCGTAGTCGTTCACCGAGCCGGTGTGCACCGCGCGCAGCGCGCGGACCGGAACCGGCTCGCGTATCCGCAGGTAGCCGTACGCGAGCGCGGCCGCGACGACGACGCTCACCGCGACCGTCACGAGTTCCTCGACGTTGCCGTACTGGAAGGCGACCGGGGCGGGCGCCGCTCCGCGACCACCGTCGAGCACCGCGCGGGCGTACGCCGACCCGTGCAGCAGTGTCGCCTGCGCGGGCGCGACGACGTACCTGAGGATCTGCTCCGGCAGCGCACCGGCCGCGACGCAGCACACGCCGAGCCCGGACATCGCCGTGATCATCCCGGCCCGCAGCCGTTCCGGGTTCTCGTACGGCTGCGGCCTGCGGCGGAAGAACGCGAGCCAGGTGGCCCGGCCGAGCGCGGCGATCGTCACCACCTGCGCGACCAGCATCAGCACGTACGCCGCCTCCTGGTGCGTCTCGTGCAGTGCGTCGTGGATGAGGCCGAGCGACACGTAGCTGTTGAACGGCGGCACGCCGACGATCGACAGCACGCCCAGCACGAAGGCGGCGGTGACGACGGGCATCCGACGAACCAGGCTGCCCATCTCGGAGAGGCGCTCGACCCCGTTGGCGTGCAGGATGGCGCCGGCGCACAGGAACAGCAGCGACTTGAACAGCGCGTGGTTGACGAAGTGGTACGTCGCCCCGCCCACACCGGCGGCGGTGCCGGTCGCGAGCCCCACGACGACGATGCCCATCTGCGAGATGGTGTCGTACGCGAGCAGCCGCTTGAGGTCGTCCTGTGCCAGCGCGAGCACCGCCCCCAACAGCGCCGACGCGAGCCCGAGCACCAGCAGGACACCGAGCACGGCCGTGGAACCGCTGGCGTACACCTGGAACGCGAGCCGCCCGATCGCGAGCACGCCCATGCTGACCATGAGCCCGGAGAAAAGTGCCGAGACCGGTCCCGGCGCGGCGGTGTGCGCGTCGGGAAGCCAACCGTGGAACGGCACCAGCCCGGCCTTCGTGGCGAAGCCCGCGACGAGCAGGCCGAGCGCGATGCGGTCCGGCGTGCGCGTCCCGCGGGCGAGAGAGCCGTGCAACTGCGCGAGGTTCAGCGCGCCGTGTCCGGCGTAGAGCAGGCCGATACCGACGAACAGCAGGAAGCTCGCGAGTGTCGTCAGCACCAGGATCTTGAACGCCGCCTCGGCCGCGACCGGCCGTTCCAGCAGGAATCCGGTGAGGCCGTAGCTCGACAGCGCCGCGACCTCGAACCAGACGAACAGGTTGAACAGGTCCGCGGTCAGCGCCGAGCCGACGAGCGCGGCGATGAGCAGCTGGAAAAGGCACGCGTACCCGCCGAGCTCCCGCGGGCCGAGGCCGCCGAACTGCGACAGCGTGGAGACCAGCAGCAGTGCGCCGATCACGACGAACGCGAGCGCGAACACCAGCCCGAACGGGTCGGCTGCGAACCCGACGCCGAGCGCGGCGCCGTGCACGGGCACCCAGCCCCCGAGGTAGTGCACGACCACCGTGCCCGAGAACACCGAAGGTGCGGCGAGGGCAAGCGGCACCGCCGCGCCGGCGAGCGCGACGACGGACACCACGAGCGGCAGCCGACGTGACAGCCGGGCGAGCAGCGGCGCCGCCACCGCGCCTGTCAACGGGATCACGACGGCGAGCGGCAGCAACGCCGCGAGCACGGGTGTCGTCATCGCCGCACCCGGCTCATCCGCGCATCGCGCGGACCTTGTCGGCGTCCAGCGTCCGATAGTGCTGCGCGACGCGGACGGCGACGGCGAGGAACACGGCGGTCAGGGCGACGCCGATGACGATCGCGGTGAGGCAGAAGTTCTGCAGCACCGGGTCGGCGACGTCGCCCTTCGCCAGCTCGGCGGGTGTCTTCCCGTCCTGCGGGTTCAGCAGCACCGGCGCCGTCGAGCGCGCGCGGTAGGCGACGGACACGACGAACAGGTACGTCGAGGCCTCCATCAACGACAGGCCCATCACCATCTTGATGATGTTCCGCCGGGTGAGCACGGCGTACAGGCCGAGGCAGAAAACCGCGGCCGCGGCGAGGTAGTTGACGACGATCACTGCTGCGTCCCTCCCTCGTCCTCGTCGGACGCCCAGTCGTGCCGGATGCCGAGCAGCGCGAACACCGCGATGGTGAGGCCCGCGCCGACCTCGACGAGCTCGCCGACGGAGAACACCTGCGCGGTCCCGCCGCTGCGGATCGTCTGCGGCGGCGCGAGCGGCAGCCAGTTGGCGGTGAACGAGCCGGCGAGTAACAGCCCGAGCAGCATCAGCAGCACGATCGCCGCGGCGCCGACGAGCTCGATCACCTCGAGCGGCGCGGGCCGGACGACCAGACCGATGCGGCGGTAGCCGAAACCCGCGTACAGCAACAGGATCACGCCGAGCATCACCGCGCCGGCAGGGAACCCGCCGCCCGGGGCGTACCCCCATGTCACGAGGTAGACGCCGCAGACGGCGAGGACCGGTGCGACGACGCGCATCGCGGTACGCACGACCACCGTCATGCCTTCCGCGTCTTCCGGCGCGGGGGTGCCGAGTGGCACCGCGTCCGGCGTGTCCGGGCGGTCCTCGCCGCGCTCGACCCGTTCGGCCGACCGTGCCTCGCGCTGCGTCGCGTCCGGCGCGGCCGACGGGTCGATCTGCTCGCGTTCCTCCTTCGCCGCCGCCTCCTCGCCGATGTACCCGCGCCGCGGCTCCCGCGTTCTCGTCAGCACGACGACGCTCACCACGGCCGCGATGAGCAGGAACGTCTCGCCGAACGTGTCGAACCCGCGCATCCCGTAGACGACGGCGTTCACCGGCTCGGTCAGGTGCCAGCGCGGCAGCGAGGCCGTCAACGCCTGGCGCGCGATCGCCGGCAACGGCACGTCCTCCCGCGGGATGGCGACGAAGGCCGCCGCGAGGACGGCGGCCGCGCCGGCGACCAGCACGGCACCGACCACCGGCCGGTGCGCCGGGTGCGCCTCCGGTGGCTCGGGGCCGCGGCCGTCAACGCCGGACACGCCGGCCCTCGCCACGCTCGCCGAGATCCTCCTCGTCGGTCACGTCGGTACGCGCCTTGCCGATCGCGACGAGATACAGCACGGGCAACGCGATCGCGCCGACGACGACCTCGGAGTGCGCGACGTCGGGCGCGCCGAGAGCCACGAACAACACCGTCAGCAGCACGCCGACGGCCGACAGCGCCATCACCGCGCCGTTGAGGTTGCGCAGCCACACCACGACCCCCGCCGACGCCACCAGCAGAGCGAGCAGGACGAAGTCCAGCAACCAGAATGCACTCATCTGCCCGACTCCTGTTCCTCGCGCATCCGGCGCGGCTCGTCGACGACGGAGCCGCGCCACATCGGCACGCCGGTCCTGTAGGCGGCGCGCAGCAGCGCGTGCGACGCGGCCGGGCTCATCACCAGGATCAGCACCGCCACGATCAGCGCGCGCCCGCCGTAGTTGCTGACCGGTCCCTCGCCGACGACGAGGGCGACGAGCACCGACAGCGTGCCCAGCGTCACCGTCTTCGTCGCGCACTGCGCGCGCGTGTAGACGTCGGGCATGCGCAGTACGCCGACGGCGCCGGACAACGAGAACGCCAGCCCCACGGCCAGCAACAGCACGACGAACGCGAGTCTCACAGCAACCCCCGCTCCAGGTAGCGTGACCAGACGATGGTGCCGAGATAACTGAACGACGCCAGCCAGAGCGCGACGTCGAGGTACACGGTGCGGTCGGCGTACGCCGCGAACAGCAGCACCGCGAGCATCGCCTGCGTCGACACCACGTTCAGCGCGACGATGCGGTCGGAGATGGACGGCCCGAGCGCGAGGCGGACGACCAGCACCGCGGCGATCGCGATCTCCGCGACGGCGGCTACCAGGTAGGCGTACGTCATGAGCCCCGCTCCCATCCGGAGAGGACCCGTTCGATCGGCCCGTTGATCTGGTCGTACGCGGCTTGCGTGTCCTCCGGCACCTCGACGGCGTGGTACTGCAGCTGGTGCCGCTTCCTGTCGGTGTCCACGATCTGGTTGGTGACGATGAGCGAGCTGAGCAGGCCGACCACGGTGAGCGCGCCGGAACCGCGCATCCGCGTCGGGACCACGATCATCCCGCTGCGCAACGGGATGTGCGGCCGCCACACCATCGCGGCGAGGTGGACGTTGGCGGCGACGACGCGCACTGCGACGACGCCTGCGAGCCGCGCGATCACGGCGAGGTTGCGCGGGTGGAGCAGCAGCCACGGCCCCGCGACCCTACGGCGTGGGGCGAGCGCGACCGTGACGAGCGCGGCGACGAGCACCCCGAACGCGATCTGCTCGACGGTGAGGGTCCAGGTGAGCAGCACCCAGACGAGCAGGCACCAGGGGAACAGCGCGAGCATGCCGTTGCGGCCGAGTACCGCACGTCGCCGTGGCAACTGTTCCATGAGCAGCACCAGTACCCGTGGTCGCGGTCGTGAAACGGCGTGCCCGCGCGGGTCAGCGCGACCCGTTCAGCCGCTCCCGCTGGGGCACCACCACGTACTTCGGGTCACGGGCGGACACGCGCCCGGCGTCGAACACGCCGAACCGCATGCACGCGCCGCCGGCCAGGTACGCGGCACCGGCGACCGCGGACACCCACCGGCGCCGCCTGCCGAGCGCGGACAGCACGCCGCCCGCGACGGTGAGGCCCTGGCCGACGCGCAGCAGCCGACCGACCCGGCCGGTGCGGTACGGCTCGCTCGTGATGCCGTGCGAACGTTCCATCACCGCCGACGCGGCCAGCTCGAGACCCGTGCCGACCCAACCCATCCGGCGCGCCGGCGCGCACTGGTCGACCGGCGCCGCGAGCAGTGTCGCGCCCGCACCGGAGGTGAGCGCCCCGCCGGCGAACAGGAACGGCAGCTCGCGGTACGCCTCGTGCCACGCGGGGGTGGCGGTGTCGGCGAGCAGTACCGAGGTGTACGTGCACATGACCGGACCGAGCGCGCCCGCGGCCAGGCCGGCCAACCGCGCGAGACGTGGCAGCCGGCCGGTCAGCTCGGCCGCGGCGACGCCGGCGGTGAGACCGGAGAACGGCGCCAGCACCCAGGAGCCGACCGACAGCGGTGAGGTGGGCTTGACCACGCGGAGCATATTGAGGAACCGCGTCGGGACACCGAGGTCGTGCACGAGTGCGCCGACGCTCGCGCTCGCGGCGCCCGCGGCGACGAGCCGGCCGATCCGCCGCAGCGCCGGGCGTCCGGTGACGTCGGCGAGCGCGGCGCTGCTCGCCGACGCGCCCGCGAGTCCGCCGAGGAAGAGGTAGGCGGGCACGTCCGGCGTCTTCCACGCCGGTTCCTTCAGGATCGGGCGACCGTAGTACGAGCGGAACTCGGCGTCCGGCACCATCGCCCGCTCACCCCGCTTGCTCATCTGCGCACCCCGCGATCCCGCCGACTCCCCACGACGAACCGGGCCTTCCCACGGCCTGCACGTCGTGGGAAGCCCTGGTTGATCATGAGAACATGATCAACCAAAACCCCCGGCCCCGCGTGTGGGCGCGGGGTCACGAGCGCCGCCCGAGGAAGGACGCCGCGACGCCGGCGGCGACGGTCAGCGCCGCGACGCCGGCGTGCTTCCACATCGACGGCAGGTCGCGGGTGGTGACGACCGGGTCCGGCGGCAGGCCGTAGACCTCCGGCTCGTCGAGCAGCAGGAAGAACGCACCGTCGCCGCCGACGCCGTCGTCCGGGTCGCGGCCGTAGAGCCGCGCGTCGGACTCGCCGGCGTCCAGCAGGTTCGCGAGGCGCAGGTCCGCGCGCTCACGCAGCTCGTCCAGCTCGCCGAACTGGATGGAGTCGGTGGGGCAGGCCTTCGCGCACGCCGGCTCGAGCCCCTCGCCCAGCCGGTCGTAGCACAGCGTGCACTTGAACGCCCGGCCGTCGCTCTCCCGGCGTTCGATGACGCCGTACGGGCACGCCGGAACGCAGTAGCCGCAACCATTGCAGACGTCCTCCTGCACGACGACCGTGCCGTACTCGGTGCGGAACAACGCGCCGGTGGGGCAGACGTCCAGGCACGCGGCGTGCGTGCAGTGCTTGCACACGTCGCTCGCCATCAGCCAGCGCATGCCGTCGGCGCCCTGCGCGGAGCCGGCCGCGTCGGGCACCGGCACCGGCTGCTCGACGAACGCGACGTGCCGCCAGGTGTCCGCGCCGAGCCCGCCGGTGTTGTCGTAGGACGTGCCGAGCAGGTCCATCCCCTTCGTCGGGACGGCGTTCCACTCCTTGCACGCGACCTCGCATGCCTTGCAGCCGATGCACACCGACGTGTCTGTGAAGAACCCCATCCGGGGGGTGTGTGCGTCCTGTTGCGTCATCACTCCTCCGGTCGGTCTTCGTCGTCGACGCGGCCGCGCCTGCGGTAGCTCGCGACCAGCGCACGCAGGTCGGGGCCGCGCGGCCGGCGTCCGGGACGGATGTCGCACGTGGCGGCCTTCGACTCCTGGATGTGCACGTTCGGGTCGAGCACCGCGGCCAGCAGATCGTTGGCGGAGTCGCCGGTGGTGATGCCGTCGACGCCCCAGTGGTACGGCAGACCGACCTGGTGCACGACGCGGTCGCCGATCCGCAGCGGGCGGAGCCGTTCGGTGACGAACACCCGCGCCTCGATCGCGGCGCGCGCGGTGACGACCGTCGCCCACTCCATGTGCCGGAGCCCGCGTTCCTCGGCGAGCGCGGGGGAGACCTCGCAGAACATCCCCGGCTGCAGCTCCGACAGCCGCGCGAGCGCGCGGCTCATCCCGCCCGCGGTGTGGTGCTCGGTGAGCCGGTACGTGGTGAACACGTACGGGAACACGTCGGTGCCGAACGGGTGGTAGCGGTTCGCCGGCTCGGGGAACGACTCACGCACCGGGTTCGTGCGCTGCCCGTACACCAGGTTGTCGACCGGGGACTCGACCGGCTCGTAGTGCGCGGGGAACGGCCCGTCGGCGAGGCCGGCGGGCGCGAACAGCCACGCCTTCCCGTCGGTCTGCATGATGAACGGGTCGGTGCCGCTGAGCGCGTCCTGCGCCGTCGCCCCTTCCGGCGGGAGGTAGTCAGGCGGCTTGGTCGGCTCGAAGTCTGGGACGTCGGCGCCGAGCCAGCGGCCCTGTCCCGCGTCCCACCACACGTACCGCTTGCGCTCGCTCCACGGGTTGCCGTCCGGGTCGGCGGACGCGCGGTTGTAGATGATCCGCCGGTTCGCGGGCCAGGCCCAGCCCCACTCGGGCGCGACCCAGCTCTGCTCGGTGCGGGACTTGCGCCGGTCGGCCTGGTTGACGCCGTCGGCGTAGACGCCGCAGTAGATCCAACACCCGCACGCCGTCGACCCGTCGTCGCGCAGCTGCGTGTACGCGTCGAGCGGGCGCCCCGCGGCGTCCCTGCCGCTGATCTCGGCAAGGACCGCGTCGGCGCTCGGCTCGGCGAGCGCACCCTCGGTGGGGTAGTCCCACGCGAGGTCGAGGACCGGGCGGTCCCGCTCGTCGGTCGAGCCCGCGAGCTTGTCCCTCACGATCCGGCCGAGGTGGAAGTAGAACCACAGGTCGCTGCGCGCGTCGCCTGCCGGCTCGGTCGCCTTGCGGTGCCACTGCAGCAGGCGTTGCGTGTTGGTGAAGCTGCCGGACTTCTCGGTGTGCGCGGCGGCCGGCAGGAAGAACACCTCGGTGCCGATCCGGTCGGTGGACAGCTCACCGGTCTCGATCTCCGGGGCGTTGCGCCAGAACGTCGCGCTCTCGACGAGGGTGAGGTCGCGCACGACCAGCCAGTCGAGGTTGGCCATGCCGAGCCGCTGCATCCGGCCGTTGGCCGATCCGACGGCGGGGTTCTCGCCGGTCAGGAAGTAGCCTTTCACCTTGCCGGCGATCTGGTCGACGACGGTCTGGTACGTGCCGTGGTCGCCGGTGATCCTGGGCAGGTAGTCGAAGCAGAAGTCGTTCTGTCTCGTCGCCGCGTCGCCCCAGTACGCCTTGAGCAGGCTGACGGCGTAGGAGCGCATGTTGCCCCAGAAGCCGGTCTGGCCCGAGTCGGCCGCGACGAAGGCGTCGAGGTCCTCGTGCTGGTGCGCCTGCGGCATCGGGATGTAGCCGGGCAGCAGGTCGAACAGCGTGGGGATGTCGGTGGAGCCCTGGATGCTCGCGTGCCCGCGCAGCGCGAGGATGCCGCCGCCGGGACGGCCGATGTTGCCGAGCAGCGTCTGCAGGATCGACGCGCACCGGATGTACTGCACGCCGACGGTGTGCTGCGTCCAGCCGACCGAGTACACCCACGCCGTCGTGCGGTCGCGTCCGGAGTTGCGGGTGATCGCGTCCGCCACCGCGAGGAAGTCGGCGACGGGGACGCCGCACACCTGCTCGACCAGCTCCGGCGTGTACCTGGCGAAGTGCCGCTTCAGCACCTGGTACACGCAGCGCGGGTGCTGCAGCGTCTCGTCGATCTGCGGCTTGTTGGCGAGGGCCGCGCCGCCGCTGCCGTAGCGCTGGCCACCGGCACTCGCCTTGATGGACTCGGCGCCGTGCGATTCGGTGTCCTCCTGGGACCACTGGTCGCGGTCGCCCGCGGCGGGCGCGGCCTGCGCGTCCTCGTACTGCCAGCTCGTCGTGTCGTAGTGCCGGCCGTCCGGGTCGTAGCCGGAGAACAGGCCGTCGAGGTCCTCGGTGTCGACGAAGTCCTCGCGCAGGACGGCACCGGCGTTGGTGTACGCCACGACGTACTCGCGGAAGTCCAGCCCGCCCGTCAGCACGTGGTTGATGAGACCGCCGAGGAACGCGATGTCGGCGCCGGCCCGGATCGGCACGTGCCGGTCGGCGAGCGCGCTCGTGCGGGTGAACCGCGGGTCGACGTGGATGACGGTCGCGCCGCGCGCCTTCGCCTCCATCACCCACTGGAACCCGACCGGGTGGCACTCGGCCATGTTCGAGCCCTCGATGACGATGCAGTCAGCGTTGGCGAGGTCCTGCTGGAACGTGGTGGCGCCGCCACGCCCGAAGCTGGTTCCCAGACCGGGAACGGTGGAGGAGTGTCATATCCGGGCCTGGTTCTCCACCTGTATCGCGCCGAGCGCGGTGTACAGCTTCTTCATCAGGTAGTTCTCTTCGTTGTCCAGCGTGGCGCCGCCGAGGCTGGCGATGCCCATCGTGCGCCGGACCCGACGGCCCTGCTCGTCCTCGTCCTCCCAGGTCTCGCGCCGCGTCGCGATGACGCGGTCGGCGATCATGTCCATCGCCTGGTCGAGCGGCAGCCGTTCCCACTCGGTGCCGTAGGGACGCCGGTAGAGCACCTCGTGCACGCGGTTCGGGCTGGTGACCAGCTCCTTGCTCGCCGACCCCTTGGGGCACAACCGCCCGCGCGAGATGGGGGAGTCGTCGTCACCTTCGATCTGGGTGACCCGGCCGTCCTGGACGTACACCTTCTGCCCGCAGCCGACGGCGCAGTACGGGCAGATGGAGCGGACCACCTGGTCGGCGTCGCTCGTGCGTGCGTGCAGCCGCCTGGTCGGGCCGGACTGCGCGGCCGCACCGCGCGCGAGCCGGTCGGACCCGGTCAGCTGCCGGTAGACGGGCCAGCTGTCGATCCACTGCCGAACGCCCACGCGCGCACTCCTCCCACGGACGGCGGTCGCGACCCGAAACTACCCCTCGTTCCCGCGTTCATGCCTCACCCGGCGCGTGTCGTCCGGGAGCCGCTCGGTGCGGCCCTGCCGGTCGAGCAGCTCGAGCAACGGCACCGCGACCCGGCGCGTGGTGCCGAGCGCCTTGCGGGCGTCGCTGACCGAGAACGGCACGGGCAGCCCGGCGAGCCGTTGCACGGCGGCGTCCTCGGCGCCCGGCAGCAGGACGACGCCGTCGGCGACGCGCAGCAGCGCGCCCGCGCGCACGGCGGCGGCCAACTCGCGCCTGCCGAGGCCGAGCTCACGCAGCCGGTTGGCGTCCGGAGCGGCGAACGGGTCGGTGCCGAGGTCCTCGGCCAGGGCCGCCACCGCGTCCCGTATCGCCGGCGGCATCCCGGGGTCGCCGCCTTGGGTGCGGACGACGCCGCCGGCGAGCCGCAGCCCGGCGGCGTGCGCCAGTGGGTCGAGCAGCGCGGCGTCCGGTACGGCGAGACGCCGCCGCGCGGCCTTCGCCGGGACGCCGGGTTCGAGCGGCCGCTCCCGCCGCCACGCCGCGACGAGGTCGGCCAGCTCACGTTGCCAGCGCGCCCAGGCGGTGTCGGCGACGCACCAGCCGCTCACCTCGTGCCCCGTCGTGGGCAGGCCCATCCGGCGCAGCTCGTCGGCCGGCACGGCCGCCCGCTCGGCGAGCACCGCGGCCGCGAGGCGCGCGGCGTCGGCGTCG
>JAFMQP010000328.1 GCA_017354575.1 Acidothermales bacterium
CCACCAGGCCGACGACGATCAGCGACACGCCCATGATGAGCGCGAGCACCCGGGATGCGGGCCGCGCCTGCCTGGCCTTCCTCGCCCTCATGTCACTCCGTCTCGCCGTGCGACGCTTGGCGGCACGAGGATATCTGCCCGCGCGGACCCCACGCGCGCGGCGTGCCGGCAGACGCTGGTAGCTTGATATCGAGACAAAATATCGACCGTGGCAGAGGTTGGTGGGAGCGAGATGACCGCGAACGACAGCTACCAGGCGCGAGCCCGTCTCCGGATCGGGGAGCGTGAGCTCGAGATCCACCGGCTGGACGCCGTTCCCGGAGCCGACGACCTCCCGTACAGCCTGAAGATCCTGCTCGAGAACCTGCTGCGCACCGAGGACGGCGCGAACATCACCGCGGACGACATCGCCGCGCTCGCGGCGTGGGACCCGACCGCCGAGCCGGTCCGGGAGATCCAGTTCACCCCCGCGCGCGTGCTCATGCAGGACTTCACCGGCGTCCCGGCCGTCGTCGACCTCGCCGCGATGCGCCAGGCGATGCGCGACCTCGGCGGCGACCCGGGCCGGATCAACCCGCTCGCCCCCGCCGAGCTGGTCATCGACCACTCCGTCATCGCCGACTTCTTCGGCGTCCACGACGCCATCGAGCGCAACATCGCACTGGAGTTCGAGCGGAACAGGGAGCGCTACCAGTTCCTCAAGTGGGGGCAGCAGGCGTTCGACAACTTCCGCGTCGTCCCGCCGAACACCGGCATCGTCCACCAGGTCAACATCGAGTACCTCGCCCGCGTGGTCTTCGAGCGTGACGGCGTCGCGTACCCCGACACCCTGGTGGGCACCGACTCCCACACCACGATGGTGAACGGCCTCGGCGTGCTCGGCTGGGGCGTCGGCGGCATCGAGGCCGAGGCGGCGATGCTCGGCCAGCCGGTCAGCATGCTGATCCCGCGCGTCGTGGGCTTCAAGCTCACCGGCCAGCTGCCCGAGGGCGCGACGGCCACCGACCTCGTCCTCACCATCACCGAGATGCTGCGCCGGCACGGCGTGGTCGGCAAGTTCGTGGAGTTCTACGGGCCGGGCGTCGGCAACGTCCCGCTGGCCAACCGCGCCACGATCGGCAACATGAGCCCGGAGTACGGCTCCACCTGCGCGATCTTCCCGATCGACGACGAGACGCTGCGGTACCTGCGGCTCACCGGCCGCTCCGACGAACAGCTCGCGCTCGTCGAGGCGTACGCCAAGGAGCAGGGCATCTGGCACGACCCGCGGCGCACGCCGCGGTTCTCCGAGACGCTCGAGCTCGACCTCGGCAGCGTGGTCCCGAGCATCGCCGGGCCGAAGCGGCCGCAGGACCGCATCGCGCTGTCCGACGCGAAGGCGACGTTCCGCACCGTGCTGGGCGACTACGCCGACGACACCGCGTCCCCGGCTCCGCACTCGGCCGTCGACGAGGCCGTGGAGGAGACCTTCCCGGCGTCGGACCCGACGGCGTACGAGCACGAGGACAACGGCGCCGGCGTTCCCGCGGTGGCGTCCGCCGCCGCCACCGCGCAGGGCCGGCAGAGCAGCCCCGCCCACGTGCGTCTCGCGGACGGCACCGAGTTCGAGCTGGACCACGGCGCGGTCGTGATCGCCGCGATCACCTCGTGCACGAACACGTCCAACCCCCAGGTCATGGTGGCGGCGGCGCTCGTCGCGAAGAAGGCGGTCGAGCTCGGCCTCACCCGCAAGCCCTGGGTGAAGACCACGCTCGCGCCCGGCTCGAAGGTCGTCATGGACTACTACGACCGCGCAGGCCTCACCCCGTACCTCGACAAGCTCGGCTTCAACCTGGTCGGCTACGGCTGCACGACCTGCATCGGCAACTCCGGCCCGCTGCAGGAGGAGATCAGCGCCGCGGTCGCCGAGAACGACCTCGCGGTCGCGTCCGTGCTGTCCGGCAACCGCAACTTCGAGGGCCGCATCAACCCCGACTGCAAGCTGAACTTCCTCGCCTCGCCGCCGCTGGTCGTCGCGTACGCCCTCGCCGGCTCGATGGACGTCGACCTCACCAGCGAACCGCTCGGCACGAGCGCGGACGGCGAGCCGGTGTACCTGCACGACCTGTGGCCGTCCTCGAAGGAGGTCGACGAGGTCATCGCGGGCGCGCTGCAGGCGGAGATGTTCACCCGCGACTACGCCGACGTGTTCGCCGGCGACGAGCGCTGGAACGGCATGGACATCCCGCAGGGCGACCTGTTCGAGTGGGACGAGCAGTCGACGTACGTCCGGCACGCGCCCTACTTCGACGGCATGCCGGCGCAGCCGCAGCCGCTCACCGACATCGAGGGCGCGCGCGTGCTCGCCAAGCTCGGCGACTCCGTCACCACCGACCACATCTCGCCCGCCGGCGCGATCAAGCCGGACAGCCCGGCCGGTGCGTATCTCGTCGGGCACGGCATCGAGCGCAAGGATTTCAACTCCTACGGCTCGCGGCGCGGCAACCACGAGGTCATGATCCGCGGCACGTTCGCCAACATCCGGCTGCGCAACCAGCTCGTCCCCGGGGTCGAGGGCGGGTTCACCCGCCACTTCCCACTCCGCCATCCCCGGAATCCCAGCCAAGCCCCCGACGGCGAGCGGCTCTCGATCTACGACGCCGCCATGAGGTACGCCGAGGAGGGCACGCCGCTGGTCGTGCTCGCCGGCAAGGAGTACGGCTCCGGTTCGTCTCGTGACTGGGCGGCGAAAGGCACCCTGCTGCTCGGCGTACGCGCCGTGATCGCCGAGTCGTTCGAGCGCATCCACCGGTCGAACCTGATCGGCATGGGCGTCCTGCCGCTGCAGTACGCCGAGGGCGAGAACGCCGAGTCGCTCGGCCTCACCGGCGAGGAGACGTTCTCCGTCACGGGCATCTCCGACGAGGAGATTCCCCGGCAGGTCACGGTGCGGGCAGACGACAAGGAGTTCACCGCGACGGTGCGCATCGACACGCCGGGGGAGGCCGAGTACTACAGGCACGGCGGCATCCTGCAGTACGTGCTGCGGTCGCTTCGCGACCGCGTCTCCTGAGAGCCCGCCGTCGGGTATTCGGCGGTAAACCCCGGATACCCGGTGGCGCGTCGTTAGACTCGTCGGACAGCTTCTGGTGGCGAGGAGGAGTCGACGCGTGAGCGTTCTCGCATCTGTGCGCGGACCTGCCGACCTACGGAAACTCGATGCCGGCCAGTTGACCGAACTCGCGGCCGAGATCCGCGAGCTGCTGGTGCAGGAGGTGACCCGGGCGAAGAGCGGGCATCTCGGGCCCAACCTCGGTGTGGTCGAGCTCACCATCGCGCTGCACCGGGTCTTCGACTCGCCCCGCGACCGCATCCTGTTCGACGTCGGGCACCAGGCGTACGTGCACAAGATGCTCACCGGCCGCGCCGAGGGCTTCCAGCACGGCACGCTGCGGCGGCGCGGCGGCCTGTCCGGCTACCCGAGCCAGGCCGAGTCCGACCACGACGTCATCGAGAACTCCCACGCGTCCACCGCGCTCTCGTACGCCGACGGGCTGGCGGCGGCCTACGCGCTGCGCGGTGAGGACGACCGCGAGGTCGTCGTCGTCGTCGGCGACGGCGCCCTCACCGGCGGCATGGCCTGGGAGGCGCTCAACAACATCGCCGCGGTGAAGGACCGGAAGCTGGTCGTCGTCGTCAACGACAACGGCCGGTCGTACGAGCCCACGCACGGCGCGTTCGCCAGCTATCTCGCCACCCTGCGCACCAACCCGAAGTACGAGCAGGTGCTCGCGCTCGTCAAGGACAGCCTCGAACGCACCCCGCTCGTCGGGCCGCCGCTGTACGACGCGCTGCACGGCATCAAGCGCGGCCTGAAGGACGCGATCAGCCCGCAGGGCCTGTTCGAGGACCTCGGCCTCAAGTACGTCGGCCCGATCGACGGGCACGACGTCGTCTCCGTGGAGTCGGCGCTGCGCAAGGCGCGCCGGTTCGGCGGGCCGGTGATCGTGCACTGCGTCACTCAGAAGGGTCGCGGCTACGCCGCCGCCGAGCAGGACGAGCAGGACAACCTGCACCAGATCAGGGGCGAGCACGGCGACGGCTGGACCGAGGTGTTCAGCGACGAGATCACCCGCATCGCCGGCGAGCGCGACGATGTCGTCGGCGTCACCGCGGCGATGCTGTACTCCACGGGGCTCGCGCCGATGGCCGAGCGCTTCCCCGACCGGGTCTACGACGTCGGCATCGCCGAGCAGCACGCGGTCACGAAGGCCGCGGGGCTCGCGCTCGGCGGACTGCACCCGGTCGTCGCCCTCTACGCGACCTTCCTGAACCGCGCGTTCGACCAGCTGCTGATGGACGTCGCGTTGCACCGGCTGCCGGTGACGTTCGTGCTCACCCGGGCCGGCGTTACGGGCGACGACGGGCCGAGCCAC
>JAFMQP010000075.1 GCA_017354575.1 Acidothermales bacterium
ACGTACCGGTCGAACGCCGGGAGGTAGAGGACGCCGCCCTGCGAGATGACCGACAGATCGTGCACGTCCGAGGTGCGTATCGTCGGGTACTGTCGCCGCCTGTCGGTGAGTGCCGGTTGTTTCCTTTCGATGTCCGGGTTCCAGGTCGGCACGCCGGCACTCGTGCCGGCGTAGAATCGCCACCGGCCGCGATCCTGGATCGCGTCCCGCGGCACTCGGGCGAGGTAGACGCTGGGGGGTCCGGCACCGAGTCGTTGTAGGAGTCGCGCCAGTTGCCGTCCAACCCGTACGCGTAGACGTAGCGGGCGCCGGCCGGACCGAGCGCCGCCTCGGCGTTCGCGTAGTTCTTGCCGAAGTCCGCGAAGAAGATCGTCGTGAACACGTGGTCGGTGAACATCGGCGCGGACGTCTTCTGCCAGGTGACGCCGTGGTCGTCGGACCTGGAGATGCTGGCGTTGGGCACGTCGTTGAACGCGGCGTCGCTCGGCTCCTTGCGGAGGTCCTGGACGACGAGGTAGAGGCTGCCTTCGACGCACACCATGCCGGTGGGCTTGCGGTTGTAGAGGTCGGGGTCGGCCCAGATGTTGCCGACCTGGTCCGCGGCCGCGAGCCTGGTTCCGTCGATCCCGGACTCGGGGTCCCCGGTGATCCGGTTCACCACGATGTCCTGGAACGGCTCGTCGCTGAAGCCGCGGCCGTCGCCGTTGGCCGCGTAGACGGCGTCGTCGTCGGCCCACGCCGACGCCCAGAGGTCGCCGTCGCTCGCCGTGTTGAGCGACGCCGCGTACTCGACGGACGCCGTCGCGAAGAACGTGCTCTCTGTGACGGCCGAACGCCGCACGGGTCGCGCGGCGCTCGCCGTGCCGGGTGCGGTGAGTCCGGCGACGGCCACGCCGGTTGCGGCGGCTCCGGTCATGAACCGCCTACGGGAGAAGGGTGGTGGTTGCGGGTTCACGTCAGCCTCCGACGCCTGAGAACTTGATGGTCTCGGCCAGCCGGCGCTGGAAGACGAAGAACAGAGCCAACGTCGGCAGGGCGGCGACCGTCGCCGCGGCCATGATGTAGTTCCATGCCGCGGCGTACTGCTGCTGGAAGCTCGCGATGCCCACCTGGATCATCCAGAGGTTCGGGTTCTCCGTGATGGTCAGCGGCCACAGGAACGAGTTCCAGTTCGCCAGGAAGAAGAACACCGCGAGCGCGGCGAGCAGTGGCCGGCTCAACGGTAGGACGATGTGCCAGTAGATGCGCCAGTATCCGAATCCGTCGACGGCCGCGGCTTCCTCGAGTTCGCGGGGGAGCGACAGGTAGAACTGGCGGAGGAAGAAGATCCCGAACGCGTTGAAGATAGCCGGGACGATGAGGCCCCAGTAGGAGTTCACCAGGCCGAGCGTCTTCACGACGATGAACAGCGGCACCAGGATCACGGGCACCGAGACGAGCAGCGTCGCGAAGATGCTCGTGAAGATGATCTCCCTGCCGGGGAAGCGGAGCCGGGCGAGCGCGTATCCGGCCATGGAATGGAAGAGCAGCGCCACGAGCGTCACGATGATGGCGACGAACGCGCTGTTGAAGATGTAGCGGGCGAACGGGATCTTCGTGAAGACGTCGACGAAGTTGCCCAACGTGGGGTGCGGCGGTATCGGCGAGATCCCGTAGATGTCGTCCTGGGTCTTGAACGCGCCCGAGAACATCCACACGAGCGGTGCCACGGTCAGCAGGCTCAGTAACGCGATGCCCAGCCACAGCGAGAAGCTCCCGACGCGCGACGGGGCGTCCGGACGCCTAGTCGTAGTCAAAGCGTCCTCCCCGGGTGAGCGCGAACATGACGAGCATCGCGGCGAACAGGATGAACGCGACGAACGACGCCATCGCCGCGGCGTAGCCGAAGTCGCTGTACTGGAACGCCTGTTGGTAGATGTAGAAGATGGCTAGCGAGGTCGCGTTGTTCGGGCCGCCTCTCGTCATGATGTAGATCAGGTCGAAGCCCTGCAGCCCGCCGACACCGGTGATCGTGGTGAGCAGCAGGACGAACAGGCTCGTCGGGCGGAGCAGGGGCCAGGTGATGTGCCGGAAGGTCTGGACGCGCCCGGCACCGTCCACGCGCGCGGCGTCGTAGAAGTGCCTCGGGATGTCCTGCAGCCCGGCGAGGAAGATCGTCATGTAGTAGCCCATGAAGAACCACACGCTGACCAGCAGCACCGAGGCGAGCGCGAACTTCGGGTCGCCCAGCCAGGAGCGGGTACCGAGGCCGAGGGCGTCGGAGACCCGGTTGACCACACCGATGTTGTCGACGAGCAGGAACTGCCACACGACGCCGACGACGACGAGGCTGATCACGTTGGGGGCGAAGAACAGGCTGCGGAACAGCCCGATGAGCGGGCGCTTCTGCCGTACGAGCAGGGCGAGCCCGAGGCTCACACAGAACAGCAGCGGCACGAACAGGACCAGGTAGATGAACGTCACGGTGACGCTGTTGAGGAACAGCGGGTCGGAGAACATCCGCTGGTAGTTCGCCAGCCCGGCGAACCGGTACCCGCCGAAGCCGGTGGACTCGAAGAACCCGAGCACGAACGAGAGAACCATCGGGATCGCCACGAACACGAGCAGTCCCAGGCAGTCGGGCGCGACGAAGAGATAGCCCGCGATCCACTCGCGCCGCCGCTGTGTGAGCCGGCGCCTGGCACGCGGCACACCGGGCGGTCGCGTGCGTTGCGTACGGACGTCGGACCCAAGGGCCGCACCACTCACGCGAGCGACGCCCCCTTGTAGCTCTTGAGGTAGCTGTCGATGGACTCACCCGCCTGGCGTGCCTGCGCCGCCGGGTCGGCGCCGCTGAGCTGGCACGACTGGATGGCCTGCTGTACCGCCTTCACCACCTGCGGCGGGTATCGCGGCTCGCCGCGTCCGGCGGGGAACACCTCGTCCTTGAAGAACTTCATGGGGGCGGACGAGTAGCCGCCCTCCTTGGTGGCGAGGTCCGTCGAAGACTTGCGCGGCGCGATGTCGCTCTTCGCCTTGACGCACCAGTCCGCGACACGGCGTACGGAGTCGTCGCTCATCGAACCGAGCGCCCAGGCGCAGAACTTGGCCGCCGCCTCGGGATCCTTGCCCTTCGCGTTCGCGACGAACGCCCAGCCACCGAGCACCGTGGTGTACCGGCCACCCGGCGGCGTCGGCAGCTTGAACATGCCGTACTCGAACCTCGGCTTCGACTTCAGCGCCGAGATGCTCCAGATGCCGCAGTTCTGGATCGCCGTATAGCCGGTCGCGAGGTTGGCGAGGATGTCGTTGCCACCGGTGCCGAGGAACTTGCGTGGCGCGACACCGCTCTTGATGGACTCCTGCCAGAGGCGCAGCGCATCGACCGTGCCCTTGGCGTCGAAGGCGCTCGTCTTGCCGTCCGGGCCGACGACGTCCGCGCCGCCCTCCCACATGAACGGGTACCAGGTGAAGTCCTGGTAGTACCCCGGTGTCGTCTCGAACGTGACGCCGAACCGCTTCTTCGTGCGGAGCTTGTGCGCGACGTTGAGCAGGTCGTCCCACGTCTTCGGGACGTCCGCCTCCGACAGGCCGGCGCCCTCGAACGCCTTGACGCTGTAGAAGAAGGCCATCGGCTCGACCTCCATCGGCAGCGCGTGGATCTTGCCGTCCACCGTCCGCGTCTTCATGACGTTCGGGAAGAAGTCCTGCTGCGCTTCCTTGGTGACGTGCGGCGTGAGGTCCTCGAGCACGCCGCCGTTGTAGTAGCGGAGGAAGTCACCGGGGCTGATCAGGAAGATGTCCGGCCCCTTGCCGGCGGCGAACGCGGTCTGCAGCTTGGAGCCGTTGAGGTAGTCGGCAATGTACTGCAGCTTGATCTGTGGCTTGTGGGACTTGTTCCAGGTAGCGATCAGGTCGTCGAACCACTTGCTCTGACTGGCCGGGACGCTGCCGCCCGCGACCTTCGCAGGTGCGTAGAAGTTCCAGAACGTCAGCGGACCCGACGAGGAGGACGATCCCCCGCATGCGGTGAGCAGCGTCGGTCCTGCGCCGAGTGCGAGCCCGGCACCGGCCGTCCTGGTGAGAAAACTGCGACGAGAGAGTTGTGAAGAGTTGCCCATGGGCCGTCCTCTCCTTCGGGGTCGGTCGGGGCGCTGAAGTCAGGCGGCGTCGCCCATGCCTTCGTAGTCGATGTCGAGGAGGGCGCACACCGCCCTGAGCTCCTCGACGTGTTCGCCCGGCACGGCGTGGATGTGGTTCGCGCCGAACCGGGAGAGAAAGTCGTCCGCGGGCACGTGCAGCCGGGTGAACGCGTGCGGCCACTCGAACGTGGACTGCCGTGCCATCGCCTCGTTGGTGGCGTCGTCGTAGCTCTCGAACGAGCCGCGCACGACGTGCATCCGGTATCTGTGGTCGCGGCGGGTGAGCCGTGCGAACGTGGCGTCGCCGGGGGCTGCGACGTGTTGGACGGACGCCCCACCGGCGGGGAAGAAGAAGACCTCCGGGTAGAGGTTGACCTTCGCCATGTTCTCGGCCGGGTCGTCACTGCGTGCGGCGTACCAGGTGGCGTGCTGTCCGGAGTTGCAGAGATCCCACACGTCCTTGTCCGCGTGGTAGTGGCGGACGTCGGCGAACAGTGCGGGCGTGCCGTCGGTGAGCAGCTTGAGGACCTGCATGGTCAGCGCGCCGTCCATGTCGGCCTCGGTGGCACAGACGTGTGTCGGCTTCGGGCCGTCCCAGTCGTACGGGTCGTTGAGGAACGCCTCGGCGAGGTCCATCGTGCAGAAGTGGGTGGTGAGCTCGGGCTGGCCCTTGATGCCGGAGAAGTCGAGGTTCCACTCGTCGATCAGCTCGCGCATCGCGTAGTAGGTCCGCACCTGCCGTTCCAGCAGTGCGGGCGTCAGCTGGGCTCCGTCGTAGTGGACGCCGGCGGCGTGCTTCTCCAGCCACTGCACCGCGTTCTTCACCCGCCCGGCATCCGCGTGCTCGGCACGCCGGACGATCTCCCACTGGTCGATCTCCTCGACGTCGACGCCGAACTTCTCCACCCACTGGTCGGCGTTCGCCACCGCCGTGTACATCCCCATCGGACGCCCGCCGACGCGGCCGAACGTCGAGCCGCGCAGGCCCTGCACCGCGGTCGCGGCCCGCACCTGGACGAGGACGCGTTCGAGCACGGCAGGGTCGTGGATGTCACCCCACGCCCGTGTGTGCCGCCTGCCGATCTGGTCGAGCGCACCGCCGCCGGCGAGCAACCCGACCATGCCCGGCTGCACCGGGTCGATGCTGCCGAGCAGCATCAGCGGGCCGGTCGTCTCGCTCGCGGCGAGCATCGTGAAGTGGGGGAACGCCCAGACCGGATAGTGGAAGACGGTCAGGTCCGGTCGCGCGTCGGCGATCCGTCGCGCCTCGGACGTCGCGAGCAGGTTGGTCCACACGGGCTCGGTCGCCCGGATCACCTCGTGCCCCGCGGCCTCGAGTGCCCGCGCGAGCGCCGACTCCGCGTCCGTGCAGAATTCCGTCAGGTCACCGGCGACGAAGTCGCGGCCGTCGGACATCGTGAGCAACCCGATCCGTGCCACGGCGCGGCTCCTTCCAGGCGACGCATAAATCGATTTCTCGGAGAGACTGTAGAAGTACGCTCTTGGGGTGTCAACCGGTCGGTCCGCGTTCGTCGCGGGCACAGAGCAGGTAATCTGCGGACCAACTTCCCTGGAGAGGCCGGGAATGACCACGACCATCCGAGACGTCGCGGCAGCGGCGGACGTGTCGCCTGCCACCGTGTCGCGCGTACTGAACGGCCGGGTCGAGGTCCGCGCCGATCTCCGGGAGCGGGTGCTCGCGGCGGTCGCCGAGATGGGCTACCGCCCGAACGGCCCGGCCCGGAGCCTGCGCACCAGGGCGACGACCGTGTTCGGCATCATCATCACGGACGTGCAGAACCCGTTCTTCACGTCGATGGTGCGCGGCATCGAGGACACCGCGCAGCGCGCCGGATACTCGGTGGTGCTGGCGAACTCCGACGAGGACCCGGAGAAGGAGCAGCGCTATCTCGAGGTCGCCGCCGCCGAGCAGATGGCTGGAGTCGTCCTCGCACCCGCGCAGCCCAGCAGCCGCCGGCTCGAGACCCTCCTCGACCGCGGCATCCCCGTCGTGACGGTCGACCGGCGGTTGCGCGGCGCCCCGGTAGACAGCGTGACCGTCAACAACCACAAGGCCGCGCACGACGCGACGACGCACCTGATCGAACGCGGCCGGCGCCGGATCGCGATCATCGCGGGCCTGCTGAAGACGACCACAGGCTCGCGCCGGCTCGCGGGTTACAAGGCCGCGCTGAAGGACGCCGGCCTCGCGGTCGACGACGAGTTCGTCGTCCTCGCCGACTTCCGGCTCGAGGGCGGTTATGCGGCCACCAAGGACCTGCTGCGGCGCGCGCATCCCGACGCCCTGTTCGCGTCCAACAACCTGATGACGCTCGGCGCCCTGCAGGCGCTGAGCGAGGAGGGCGTGGCGATACCCGAGGACGTCGCCGTCGTCGGCTTCGACGACATCAGCTGGGCGACGGCGCTCCGGCCGCCGCTGACCGCCGTGCAGCAGCCGACGTACGAGATCGGGCGGCGCGCGACGGAGCTGCTGCTCGACCGGGTCGCCGGGGACGGCTCACCTCCTCGGCACATCGTGCTGCCGGCCGAGCTCGTCGTCCGCGGCAGCACCTGATGGCAGGCGGCGGCGTGATACGGGTCGGGCTCACCGGCGGCATCGGCTCCGGCAAGAGCGAGGTGGCGAGGCGGCTCGCCGGCCACGGTGCGGTCGTCGTGGACGCGGACGTCGTCGCCCGCGAGGTCGTCGCTCCCGGCACTCCCGGCCTGGCCGACGTCGTCCGCGCGTTCGGCGCGGAGGTGCTCGCCCCCGACGGGTCGCTCGACCGGCCGCGGCTCGGGAAGCTCGTCTTCGGCGACGCGGACGCGCGGCGCAGGCTCGAGGCGATCGTGCACCCGCTCGTCCGCGCCCGGCGCGCGGAGATCGTCGCGGCCGCACCGCCCGACGCCGTCGTCGTCGAGGACGTGCCGCTGCTCGTCGAGACCGGGCTCGCGGGCGACTACGACGTCGTGGTCGTCGTCGACGCGCCCGACGAGGTCAGGCTCCACCGGCTCGAGGCGCGCGGGACGCCACGCGACGACGCCGAACGCCGGATCGCCGCCCAGGCCTCGCGTGCCGACCGGCTGGCCGCCGCGGACGTCGTCGTCGACAACTCCGGCTCGCTGGACCGCCTGCACCAGCAGGTCGACGCCCTCTGGGCCGAGCTGCGGGCCCGCGCCGCCACCGCCTCCCCACCCCCTCCATGATCACGACCGGGGGCCGCAGCCCTGTGCCACCGGACTGTCGGTACCGCGACGTACGGTGGGAGCCGCGAGAGTTCGAGCAGGTGAGGAGACGCCGTGCGTCCGGTCAGCGATGTGACCCGCAAGGTCGCGCCGTTCCAGGTGATCAGTGACATCGCACCCGCGGGCGACCAGCCGAGCGCGATCGACGGGCTGCAGAAGCGCATCGAGGCGGGCGAGAAGGACTCCGTCCTGCTGGGCGCCACCGGCACCGGCAAGACCGCGACGGTCGCCTGGCTGGTCGAGCGGCTGCAGCGGCCGACGCTGGTCATCCAGCCGAACAAGACGCTCGCCGCCCAGTTCGCCAACGAGCTGCGCGAGATGATGCCGAACAACGCGGTGGAGTACTTCGTCTCGTACTACGACTACTACCAGCCAGAGGCGTACATCCCGCAGTCCGACACCTACATCGAGAAGGACTCCTCGCTCAACGAGGAGGTGGAGAAGCTCCGCCACCGGGCCACCGCGTCGCTGCTCACCCGTCGCGACGTCGTGGTCGTCGCGACCGTCTCGTGCATCTACGGCCTCGGTACGCCGCAGGAGTACGTCGACCGCATGGTCTGGCTGAAGCTGGGGGAGGAGCGCGACCGCGACGCGCTGCTCCGCCGGCTGGTCGAGATCCAGTACGCCCGCAACGACGTCGCGTTCACCCGCGGCACGTTCCGGGTGCGCGGCGACACCATCGAGGTGTTCCCCATGTACGAGGAGAACATCGTCAGGATCGAGATGTTCGGCGACGAGATCGAGCGGCTGACGACGCTCCACCCCGTCACCGGCGAGGTGATCAACGAGGAGGACGAGATGTACGTCTTCCCCGCCAGCCACTACGTCGCCGGCCCGGAGCGGATGGAACGCGCGATCCAGGGCATCGAGGTCGAGCTGCAGGACCGCCTCGCCGAGCTGGAGCGGCAGAACAAGCTGCTCGAGGCGCAGCGGCTGCGCATGCGCACCACGTACGACATCGAGATGATGCGCCAGGTCGGCTTCTGCTCCGGCATCGAGAACTACTCGCGGCACATCGACGGCCGTGTGGCCGGCAGCGCGCCCAACTGCCTGCTCGACTTCTTCCCCGAGGACTTCCTGCTCGTCGTCGACGAGTCGCACTACACGGTCCCGCAGATCGGCGGCATGTACGAGGGCGACATGTCGCGCAAGCGGACGCTCGTCGAGCACGGCTTCCGGCTGCCCAGCGCCACCGACAACCGGCCGCTGCGGTGGGAGGAGTTCCTCGAACGGATCGGCCAGACCCTCTACATGTCGGCGACGCCCGGCCCGTACGAGCTGGGGCAGACCGGCGGCGACGTCGTCGAGCAGGTGATCCGTCCCACCGGCCTGGTCGACCCGCAGGTGGGCGTACGCGCGACGAAGGGCCAGATCGACGACCTGATCGCGGAGATCAGGGCGCGTGCGGAGAAGAACGAGCGGGTCCTCGTCACGACGCTCACCAAGAAGATGGCCGAGGACCTCACCGACTACCTGCTCGAGATGGGCATCCGGGTGCGGTACCTGCACAGCGAGGTCGACACGCTCCGCCGGGTCCAGCTGCTGCGCGAGCTGCGTATCGGCGAGTTCGACGTGCTCGTCGGCATCAACCTGCTGCGCGAGGGCCTCGACCTGCCCGAGGTGTCGCTCGTCGCCATCCTCGACGCCGACAAGGAGGGCTTCCTGCGCAGCGGGACGTCGCTCATCCAGACGATCGGCCGGGCCGCCCGCAACGTGTCCGGCGAGGTGATCATGTACGCCGACACGGTCACCGACTCGATGCGGAAGGCGATCGACGAGACCAACCGGCGGCGGGCCAAGCAGGTGGCGTACAACACCGAGAACGGCATCGACCCGCAGCCGCTGCGGAAGAAGATCGCCGACATCCTCGACACCATCGCCCGCGAGGACGCCGACACCGAGCAGCTGGTCGGCGGGGCCGGCAGGCAGCAGAGCCGCGGGAAGTCCCCCGTGCCTGGCCTGTCGTCGAAGGTCGGCGACGTCGGGCGGCACGCCGCCGACCTCGCCGGGATGCCCGCGGCCGAGCTGGGCGAGCTCGTGCAGCAGCTCACCGAGCAGATGCACGGCGCGGCCGCCGAGCTCCAGTTCGAGCTGGCCGCCCGGCTGCGTGACGAGATCGGCGAGCTGAAGCGCGAGCTGCGGGGGATGCGGGAGGCCGGCGTCAAATAGCCGGCCGAGCCGGTCGGGAATGCCCGCATCGATACGCCTCCGGCGAAACGTGCCACCTGCCGCACGACCGGGGGTCGCACTGGGTTAGTGTGTCGGCGTCAGTGGAGGGGAGTATCCCCGGTACGGCGGCGTCGTCATCACGGTGTTCTGCACCCGGTTCCGTCGGCTCGTCGTGTGACGGGTGGGAGAGACCTCCGGCTATGTCGCTATGCCGGAGGACCCTGCGTTGGACGTTCCGTTCTGGGTGTGGCTCGTCACCGTCGGCGGGCTCGGCATCCTGCTCGTCCTGGGCCTGGTCCTCGACCACCGCAACCCGCACGAGGTCACGATGCGGGAGGCCGTCCGCTGGCTGGTGATCTACGTCGGCTTGGCGGTCGTGTTCGGCATCGGCATCTGGGTGTGGCGCGGCGGCCACTTCGCCGGGCAGTTCTTCGCGGGTTTCATCACCGAGTACAGCCTGAGCGTCGACAACCTGTTCGTCTTCGTCGTCATCATGTCGCGGTTCGCGGTGCCCAAGCGCAGCCAGCACGAGGTGCTGCTCGTCGGCATCGTCCTCGCGCTCGTCCTGCGCGGCATCTTCATCGCGGTCGGCGCGACCGTGATCGCGCACTTCTCCTGGATCTTCTACATCTTCGGGCTGTTCCTGCTCTACACGGCCGTCCAGATGGCCCGGCGCCGAGGCGAGGAGCAGGAGGTGAAGGAGAACCTGCTGCTGCGGGTCGTGCAGAAACGGCTGCCCGCGACCAGCGAGTACGACGGTGCGCGGCTCACCGTGCGCGTCGACGGCAGGCGTCTGTTCACGCCGATGCTGATCGTCATGGTCGCCATCGGCAGCACCGACCTACTCTTCGCGCTCGACTCCATCCCCGCCATCTTCGGCCTCACCAAGGACGCCTATCTCGTCTTCACCGCGAACATGTTCGCCCTCATGGGCCTGCGGCAGCTGTACTTCCTCGTCGGCGGGCTGCTCGACCGGCTCGTCCACCTGACCCTCGGCCTCGCGGTCATCCTCGCGTTCATCGGGATCAAGCTGCTGCTCGAGGCACTGCACGGCTCCGGCGTCGGCTGGGCGCCCGAGATCCCCGTGTGGCTGTCGCTCGTGGTCATCGTCGTCGTGCTGGGCGTCACGACACTCGCCAGCCTGGCAAGGGGCAGGAAGCCGTCGTCGCAGGACGAGGCGGCCAAGTAGACGGCGGCGGCCGCTACAGTCGGCACATGCGTGGAAACAGGGACGCCAAGAGCCAGTCGACGTTCATCTCGCTCCTGCAGGACCAGGTGCGCAACGAGTTCAACGCGCACCAGCAGTACGTCGCCGTCGCGGTCTGGTACGACGCCAAGGACCTGCCCCGGCTGGCGGCGCACTTCTACCGCCAGGCGCTCGAGGAACGCAACCACGCGATGATGATCGTGCGGTACCTGTTGGACCAGGACGTGTCCGTGGCGATCCCGGGCGTCGACGAGGTACGCAACGAGTTCCGCGGCGCCCGCGAGCCGGTCGAGCTGGCACTGGCGCAGGAGAAGCAGGTCACCGAGCAGATCGTGGCGCTGGCGAAGGCCGCGCGGGACGACGGCGACTACGTCGGCGAGCAGTTCCTCCAGTGGTTCCTGAAGGAGCAGGTCGAGGAGGTCGCGCAGATGGACACCCTGCTCACCATCGTCGACCGCGCCGGCGACAACCTCTTCCACGTCGAGGACTTCCTCGCCAGGGAGATCGTCGGTGACGAGGGCGCCGACGCGAACCAGCCCGCGGCGGCGGGCGGGGCGCTCTAGCCGGATACCGGCCCGTGCCGGCGGCGAGTACGGTACCGGAGGGCAGCCAAGATGCAGCGGAATCGACCACGGCGGTAGACGTGACCGACCAGATGACCGAACGATCCGACGCCGGCGCCGAGGCACTGGACGACAACCGGGACGGTGCCCCCGAGCCCTCCGGTGACGGCGTGGCCGCAGCGGATCAGGCCGGCCGCGACCTCGCGGCGCCGCCCGCGCCGGACGTCGTGCCGGTGAGCGGCAGGGAACGGGACGCGCACCTCGACAACGTCAAGTTCGTCGCGATCGCACTCGTGGTCGTCGGGCACGTGTGGGGCCCGATGCTCGCGTGGAGCCGGACGCTGGAGGCGGCGTACCTGCTCGTCTACACGATCCACATGCCGGCCTTCACCCTGCTGTCCGGCTACTTCTCCAGGCACTTCACCGCGAGCCCGCGGCAGGCGAGGTCGCTGGTGCGGACGATCGTCGTGCCGTACCTCGTCATCGAGTCGGCGTTCACCCTGTTCCGCTACTTCGGGCACGGCGAGCACCTCGACTTCGCGCTCTACGACCCGTGGTGGGTCACCTGGTTCCTGATGACGCTGTTCTTCTGGCGGCTCTCCGCGCCGCTCTGGCGGGTCATGCGGTTCCCGCTCGTCATCGCGGTGGTCGCGTGCTTCGCCGCCGGGTCGAAGGACCTGCCCGGCGCGTTCGAGATGGGCCGGCTGTTCCAGTACCTGCCGTTCTTCGTGCTCGGCCTGTCGCTGCGCAGGCAGCACTTCGCCTGGCTGCGCCTGTTCTGGGTGCGGATCGCC
>JAFMQP010000329.1 GCA_017354575.1 Acidothermales bacterium
ATGTCCTCGTCGAGATGCCGCTGCGACACCCGGAGCCAGCCGTTCGCGATCGGCGTGTTGGGATCGAGCGCCCCTTGGTACGTGACCTCCTTGCCGTCCGGGTCGAAGACCCGCACGGTCACGAAGAGATCGGCGTCCGATGTCGACGACGAGACGTAGAGCTTGGCCGCGAGCGGCCCGGTGAGCTCCGTCTCGCTCTCGACCGGTTCGAGCTCGAACGTGACGCCGTCGCCCGACGCGTCGTACTCGACCGCGGACTGGTCGGCCACCGCGTCACGGGTGAGGCTTCTCTCCCGCGGGTCGAGATACAGCTTCGTCCAGTTCGTTCTGGCGAGCGGCCACTCGTTCTCGCTCCGCTGCACGAACGTCTCACCCGGGTGACGGATCTGCAGCTGGACCGGCGGTTGGGCATCCCACCCGTTGTCCTCGCCCTTCAGGAAGTGGTCGAAGAAGCGCCGCTGCAACTGCACGCCGTAGTCCGTGTAGTAGTGCGTCCAGTGCTCGCCCCCGTGCACTTCCAACCACTTCTGCGTCGACGCGGCCTGGGTGAACGCCTCGATGTTGCCGCGCGGATGAAGGCCCTGGCCACCCCAGTTGGCGGCCGAGAGGAAAGGCACCGTCACCTTCGACCAGTCCCCCGACCGGTCCCGGTACCACTCACCGTCGAGCGGGCGCTTCCTGATCTCCGCGCCGAGGTCCATCCGGTTGCGTGCCAAGGTGGCGTCGTCGAGGGTCTCGGGACCGGCGACGTACTCGCCGGTGTTGGGATTCTTCGGTGCCCGCTCCCCGAGCCCGTACTGCACCGACTCGACCTGCCGGACGTACCAGTTCGCGCAGAACTCGCACAGGATGCCGCCGTGGTGCGTCACGTCGCGGTAGAAGTCGGCCGCTCCCTCCCACGGGATCATCGCCGTGAGGTGTGGCGGCTGGAGACCGGCGACGTGCCACTGGTTCATGGCGTAGTACGAGATGCCGCTCAGGCCGACCTTGCCGTTGCACCACTCCTGTTCGGCCGCCCACTCGATGCACTCGTAGAGGTCCCGTGACTCGCGCGGCGACCACACGTCGACGTAGCCGGGCGACCAGCCGGCACCGCGGGAGTCGACCCGCACGCACGCGTACCCGTGCGGCACCCACTTCTCCGGGTCGGCGACCTCCCAGCTCTGGTACTTGTTCGTCGAGCCGGCGGCGACGTCCGGATTCTCCCCGACCATCTTGTCCCACTGCGGGGCATAGCCCTCCTGGAACGCGAGTCCCTTCGCGTACGGCCCGTACGAGAGGATCGCGGGGTATCTCCCGCCGTCGTCGGGACGGTACACGTCGCACCGGAGCACGTTGCCGTCGTCGGCCTCGATGCCCACCTGCCAGTCGACGCGCATTCCGTCGCGTACCTCACTGCGGGTGTACTCGTTCGTGTCGGCCACGAGACCCTCCTGTGCTCAGCTCGGACGTCCCGAGCTGTCGTGGTTGTAGTGCTTCAGCCACGCCTGCTTCGTCAACTGACCCCACGGCTGCATGTTCGGAAAGGTCTTGATCGGGACGTTCCGGAGCTCCCCGTTGACCTTCTTCACCTGGCAGATGTAGTTGTTCTGGATCGGTGACCAGGTCGCGGTGCTGATCTTGACGGGACCGCGCGGCGCCTGGATCTGAACCGCCCGCATCGCCTTCGCCAACGCCTTGTGGTCGGACGCGTCGCCGTGCATCGACTTGAGGGCCGACACGAGTATCTGTGCCTTGACGTAGCCCGCATCGGAGTAGTAGCCGGGATAGGTGTGGTACTTGGCCTTGTATTCCGAGGTGAACTTCTGGTTGGCGGACGTGCTGATTCCGTCACAGTACTGCGCGTCGGTGTAGACACCGTTGATCGCCGACGCGCTCTCCGACGGAAGCACGGAGTAGTCGGTCAACTGGGTGATGCCCAGCAGCGGCACCTTCGACTTGAGCCCGTACGACTCGTAGAGCTTGGTGAACTTGACGGCCAGCGCACCCGACATCTCGGCGTACACCGCGTCGGTGTTCTTCGGGATCTGGGACATGTACGCGCTCAGGTCCGTCGCGTTGTTCGGCACCCAGATGTACTTGTCGATCGTGCCGCCGTTCTGCTTGAAGCCGGCAGCGAACCCGCCGACGACCTCCCAGCCGAACGAGAAGTCCTGGCCCACCGCGACGATGTGCTTCCAGTGCTTCTCCTTGGCCGCCCACTCACCGCCGGCGAGCGCCGGCTGGTCGCATCCCCACCCCGAGGTGATGCCGTTCCCGAACTTGTTGTAGTCCGTGTACTGCTGGCTGCTGCAGAACGACAGGTCGTCCACGGGGACGCCCTGCTGGCCCACGAACGGCGTCACGGCACCGATCTCGTTCGCCGCGAGCGGCCCCTCGAAGACGTCGATGTGGTCCGTCTGGATGAGGTTGCGCGCGTCCGTCAACGCCGTCGCCGGGTCGGCGTGGGTGTCCACGTACTTGACGTTGATCTTGTGCCCGTTCACGCTGCGGCCGAAGTCGTGCAGGCCGAGCTCGAACCCGTTCTGCTCGTTGTGACCGTTCGCGGAAAAGTTTCCGGACAGCGGAAGCTCGAAGCCGACAGACACGCTGTCGCTGCCGCCTCCGCCTCCCCCACCGCATGCGCTGGCGGCCACGCCGAGCGTGAGCACGGCGGCCGCCGTGATGGCGCGACGTCGCAATCGGTTCGACACACGTCACCTCACTGGGACGAAGGACATAGATACGGCCTGTGAGACTCGGCCACGATCGTTGGATGGGGCCTGCGCACGCAACCGGTGTGTCGGCTGCGTGGCGCGACACGACGTGAGACTGTGCCCCGTGTAGGGACTGTCCTGCGGAGCATTGTCTGTTGCACATTACATCATCGATGAAAAGCCTACAAGAAGCCAGCAACGTCCGGGACGGCGACACCACTACCTCTTGCTCGCCCACCGTCAGGATGCATAATGCAGGAAGTGCCTCAGGGCTCCGAGCCGACAGCGGGACGAGAGGGTCACGTGACGGGACACGCGTACTTCGGAGACGTCGAGGACGTCCCACCGACCTCCGTCCGCTCCGAGGACGGTTGGCAGGCGGTGGACATACGCTTCCTCCTCCCACCGTCGATGCAGCTGTCCTCCCCTGTCGCGCTCTTCCGGGCGTTGTTCCCACCAGGTGCCGCCCACCGCACGCACACCCATCCCGACGCCGACGAGTTCGTGTACGTGATCCGCGGCAAGGCCCGGATCGGCGCCGGTGACGAGGAGCGCGACGCCGGCCCCGGCACGGTGCAGCTCATACCCGCCGGCACGGTGCACTGGTTGCACAACCTCGACGAGGACGAGCCCGTCGAGGTCGTCGGCGGCTACCTGGGCGTGCAGTCGCTCCAGGAGGCGGGCTACCGGTACGTGGGAGACGGTCCCCAGAACCCGGTGTGAGCACCGCGATCGCCACAGCCGCCGCACCACTCAGGAGAGGACGTTAGAGATGACATCGCCGCAGCAGATCGGATGGGGACTCGTCGGTCTCGGCCGCATCGCGAAGCAGGAGATCGCCCCAGCCATCGGCTCGGCGGCGAACAGCAGCCTCGTCGGAGTGGTGAGCCGCGACGCCTCACGTGCGGCCGAGTTCGCCAGCGAGTACGGCGCAAGCAACGCGTACGACGACTACGACGCACTGCTCGGCAACGATGCCGTCGACGCCGTGTACATCGCGACTCCCAACGCCCTGCACGCGGACCAGGTGGTCGCCGCGGCCAAGGCGGGCAAGCACGTCCTGTGCGACAAGCCGCTGGCGCTGACGGTGCCCGACGCCGAGCGCGTGATCGCCGCCTGCGAGGACGCGGGCGTACGCCTCGGGCTGACCTTCCAGTCGCGCAACTACGAGGGCATGGCGGAGGTACGGCAGCTGGTGGCCGACGGCGGGATCGGCGACGTCGTGCTCGCACACGTGGAGATGAGCTCGGGCCGCACGCTGCTCGGCGGCTGGCGGACCGATCCGTCACTTGCCGGCGTCGGCAGCATGAACAACATCGGGGTGCACGGGTACGACCTGCTGCGGTACCTGCTCGGCTCCGAGGTCGTCGAGGCCACGGCCCTGCTCGGCACGGAGCCCGGTTTCGAGCTGGAGACCACCGCGCTGGCGCTGCTGCGGTTCGCGAACGGCACCTTGGCGTACGTGAACGCCAACCAGTCGACACCGCACCACCAGCCGGACGTCGTCCTCTACGGCACCGAGGGCCGGGTGCTCGGCAAGGACGTCAGCCGTCCCAACCTCGACGGGACCTTCACGATCACGACGGAGAACGGCGAGACCCGGCGTGAGGTGTCGAGTGCTCGCGGCTACGAAGCCACCGTCGCCAGGTTCGCCGACGC
>JAFMQP010000330.1 GCA_017354575.1 Acidothermales bacterium
GTCGCGGCACCACAGCGAGGTGCGCAGGACCGCCCAGGGCGGGTTCGAGGTCGTCGACCTCGGCAGCCGCAACGGCACGTACCTCAACGGGCACCGGGTCAGCCAGGCGCCGTTCTCCCCCGGCGACCTGCTCTCCGTCGGCCACCACCAGTTCGTGCTGCAGGACGGCAGGCTCGCCGAGTACGTCGACGAGGGACGGGTGTCGCTGCGCGCGGAGAACCTGTCCGTCGCGGTCGAGGGCGGGAAGGTGATCCTCGACGGCGTCGGGTTCACACTCGACGAGTGCAGCCTGCTCGCCGTCGTCGGACCGTCCGGCGCGGGCAAGTCGACGATGCTGAACGCGATGACGGGGGCGAAGCCGGCGCAGGCGGGACGCGTCGTCTACGAGGGCCGCGACCTCTACGACAACTACGAGGACCTGCGGCACCGCATCGGCCTGGTGCCGCAGGACGACATCCTGCACCGGCGGCTCACCGTCCGGCGCGCGCTCGAGTACGCGGCCGCGCTGCGCTTCCCCGACGACGTGAGCGTCAAGGAGCGCGCGCAGAGCATCGACGAGACCTGCGCCTCGCTCGGCCTCCTCGGGCACATGGACCAGCGCATCGACAAGCTCTCCGGCGGACAGCGCAAGCGCGTGTCCGTGGCACTCGAGCTGCTCACCCGGCCGTCGCTGCTGTTCCTCGACGAGCCGACGTCCGGGCTCGACCCGGGGCTCGACAAGCAGGTCATGACCGAGCTGCGCACGCTCGCCGACGAGGGCCGCACCGTCATCGTCGTCACGCACAGCGTGCTCAACCTCGACCTGTGCGACCGCGTGCTGCTGCTCGCCCCCGGCGGCAGGGTCGCGTACTTCGGCCCGCCGGGCAAGCCGCTGCTCGACCAGTTCGGCGTCTCCGACTACTCGTCGGTCTTCCAGATGGTGACGAGCGAGCCGGAACGCTGGCAGCTGGCCTTCCGGGCGTCACCGTTCTTCCGGCAGTACGGCTGCGCGCCGGACTCCGCCAACCAGTTCGAACGGGTCGCCACGTCCGGCCGGCCGGCGAAGGCGCACCGGCAGCAGAACGTCTTCCGGCAGTTCTCCATCCTGTGCCGGCGGATGCTCGCGGTCATCGCCTCCGACAAGGGGTACGCCGTGTTCATCTGCGGGACGCCGTTCGCGCTCGCGTTGCTCGCGCACGCCATCCCGGGCAGCCACGGGCTGGCGCCGCCGCCACCGCTCGCGCGGATGGACCAGGAGGCGTTCCACCTGGTCACCATCCTCGTCCTCGGCGCCGTCTTCATGGGCACGGCGACGTCCGTACGCGAGCTCGTGGGCGAGGTCCCGATCTACCGCAGGGAGCGGTCGGTCGGGTTGTCGCCCTCGGCGTACCTCGCCAGCAAGATGGCCGTCTTCGGCGTGATCACGGCAGTCCAGTCGGTCGTCTTCGTGCTGCTCGCCCAGGTGGGACGCGACTTCCCGAAGCAGCCCGTCGTGCTGCCCTACGGCTGGCTCGAGGTCGTCGTCGCGACCGCGCTGCTCGCCATCGCGTCGGCAGCCATCGGGCTGCTCATCTCCGCCCGGGTCGCGACGAGCGAGCAGACCATGCCCACACTGGTCGTCGCCGTCATCTTCCAGTTCGGCCTGTCCGGGCTGATGTTCAAGATCACCGGCCGGGCCGGGCTCGAGCAGCTGTCCTGGTTGATGCCGTCCCGGTGGGCGACGGGGGCGATCGCCGCCACGATCAACCTCGACCACATGCAGATGCTCCCCACCGACGACCCGCTCTGGAAGCACGACGCCAGGACCTGGGTCCTGGACGTCACCGTCCTGGTCCTGCTGATCGTGCTGGTGCTCATCATGGCGCGGCTGGTGCTGCTGCGGCACGAGCCGTCCCGCCCGTCCGGCGCCCCCGTCCCCAGGTTCGCGACGACGCCGGACCCTGGGTGGGGACCCCCGACGACGCAGGTACCCGCCCAGGCGCCGCCGCAGGGTCCGCCGCCTGGATGGGGGCCGCCGCAGGGCTTCCCGCAGAACATGCCGCCACAGGGTCGGCCGCCGCGACCGGCTCCGCCCCCCAGCTGGGGACCACCACCCGGACCGCCGCCGCGGTGGTGACCGGCAGCGGCGTCCGTCAGCGCACCTCTGCCTGCTGACGCCGGAAGGTGAGCGCGACGAGGACGACCGCGGCCGCGATCCCGGCCGCCACGGCGAACGCCGTGTCCATGCCGGTGACCAGGGCCTGGTGCGGGCTCACCGCGCCCGCGTTCCGCACCGCCGTGCCGAACACCGTCACCAGCACCGCGAGGCCGAGGGACGCACCGACCTGCTGCATCGTCTGGAGCGCACCGCCGGCGGCGCCGGCGTCCGCCGCCTGAACGCTCGCCATGATGACCGGCGTGAGCGGCGCGAGGCCGAGCCCGCCACCGAGGCCGAGCAGCACCAGCGGGCCGAGCAGCGCGGCGGCGTACCCGCCACCCGGTGACAGCGGGGTCAGCAACGCCAGCCCCGCGACCATCAAGGCCGAGCCGGTGAGCACCAGCGGCTTCGGGCCGAACCGCGGCAGCAGCCGAGGCACCAGCCTGGTCATCGTGAACATCGCCGCCGCGAGGGGCAGGAACGCGAGCCCGGTCGCCAGTGCGCTGAGCCCACGGACCTCCTGCAGGAACTGGGTGAGGAAGAAGAAGCTCGACATCATCCCCGCGGGCGCGAGGAAGAAGGCGAGATAGGCCGCCGCCCGGTTGCGGTCGGCGAACAGCCGCAGCGGCAGCAGCGGCCTGCGCCCCCGCGCCTGCATGGCCACGAACACGGCGAGCAGCACGATCCCCGCGCCGAGCGCGGCCATCGTCCGCCACTGCGACCAACCGGACGCGGCGGCGTGGAGGAACGCGTAGACGAGCGAGGCGGCAGCGGCCGTCGCGACGACCGCGCCCGGCACGTCGAGCCGGCCGGGGTGCCGCTCCGGCTCACGCACGAACCGCGGCGCCAGCACGACGGCCGCGACGCCGAACGGGACGTTGACGAACAGCACCCAGCGCCAGGACGCCGCCTCGGTGACGACGCCGCCGACGATCAGGCCGATGGCGAAGCCGGCGCTCGCGATGCCGGACAGCACCGCGAGCGCACGGATACGCTCCCGCGGCTCGGTGAACGTCGTGGTGATCAAGGCGATGGTGCTCGGCCCCGCGGCGGCCGCGCCGACGCCCTGGAGCACGCGCGCCGCCAGCAGCCAGCCGGCCGTCGGCGCGAAGCCGCCGGCGAGCGACGCCGCGGTGAACAAGGTGATGCCGGCGACGAACATCCGCCGCCGGCCGAACAGGTCGCCGGCCCGGCCGCCGAGCAGCAGCAGGCCGCCGAAGGTGAGTGTGTACGCGTTCAGCACCCAGGCGAGCCCGGTGGCGGAGAAGTGCAGGTCGCGCTGGATGCGTGGCAGGGCGACGTTCATCACGGTCGCGTCGAGGATCAGCATGAGCTGGCAGGTCACGATGATCGCGAGCGCGACCCGATGCCTGCTCCGCCGGTGCGGACGCGGCGGCGAGACTGTGGACGTCGAGGTGGGCAGAGCCGATTGCGACAAGGGGAACTCCATCGCTGGACACGAAACGGAGACTATCCCCGTTTCAATGCGCTAGCATATGGAGGCGTTCCCCGCTTCGGCAAGTGTATTCGGAGAATATCTCCGGTTACAAGTCAGGAGGTGCCCGTGGCTGCCGTCGACCGCCCGATGCGGGCCGACGCGCGCCGCAACCACGACCGGCTGCTACAGGTCGCGAAGGAGGCGTTCACCGAGCACGGGTACCGGGCGTCGCTCGACGACATCGCCAGGCGCGCGGGCGTGGGCTCGGGGACCCTGTACCGGCACTTCCCCGACCGGGACGCGCTGCTCGCGACCGTGTACCGGGAGGACGTCGACGCGCTGGCGGCCCGGGCAGACGCGCTCGCGGAGCAGTACCCGCCCGGCGAGGCGCTCGCCGCCTGGATGCACGAGCAGCTCGCCTACGTACGGGAGATGCACGGCCTCGGCTCGGCCGTCAAGGCCATGCTCGGCGTCGACTCCGAGACGTTCAACTTCTGCAAGGACACGATGCGCGGCGCCGTCCAGCGGCTGCTGGAACCGGCGCAGCGGGCGGGCGAGATCCGGCCGGACGTGACGCCCGCCGACGTGATGCGCCTCGTCCACGGCGTCGGCACCGCGGTCGAGAAGGCACCGGAGGAGGCCGACCGGCTGCTCTCCTTCGTCATCGACGGGCTGCGTCCGCAACCGGACTAGACGAACGCCTCGAGGTCGGCGGGGAGCACCGGCACGCCGCCGCGCCAGACCTGCCGCGGCTCCAGCCGGAACGCCCACGCGAACGAGCCCTCGTGCGCG
>JAFMQP010000331.1 GCA_017354575.1 Acidothermales bacterium
CAGTGTGCTGCACGACAAGATCGTGTCGAACATCCAGGAGATCCGGGCCAGGGGCGCGTACACGATCGTGCTCGCGGAGGAGGGCGACGAGTCGGTGCGGCCGTACGCCGACGTCGTCGTCAGGCTGCCCGTGGCGCCCACCCTGCTGCAGCCGCTGGTGTCCACCGTGCCGCTGCAGGTCTTCGCCTGCGAGCTGGCGCTGGCGAAGGGCCTGGACGTCGACCAGCCGCGCAACCTGGCGAAGTCCGTCACGGTCGAGTGACCGGGTGTGACCGGGGCGATTTCACCCCGGTCGGCCGGGGCGCGGGCTTGTATCGTTTCGGCGGGAACGACTCCGATCGACCGGTTGGACGGCAGCGGTCGCGATTGGACCCGGGGAGGCGACGGTGTCGGAGGGAGACGGGACGCCGGGCGACCAGCAACCGCCGCGGCAGCCGTACCGTTCGCCTCCACACCGGCCGCGCCACAGTCAGCAGGGCGGGCAGCCACGCGGTCCGATGCCGCCGTGGCAGCGAGAACCCACGGCACCACCACCCCCGTCACCTGCCCGGCCCGGGCCTGCCACCACGCCCGCGCTCCCCGACTGGGGACAGCAGCCCGGGTACGGCGAGCAACCGCCCGGCCCGCCGCCGCCGTCGGCTGACCCGTGGGGACAGGACGAGCCGGCGCGGGAACCGCCGCGCTGGGGAGCCGGCGAGCCGAGCATCGGCGGCCCGCAGTGGACCTGGCAGCCGTCGCTCGAGTACACCTACACGCCGCGCCGTCCCCGCAGAAGGGGTCTGTTGATCGGTCTCGCGGGAGGCGGCGGTGCCGCGCTCGTCGTCATCGTCGTGCTCCTGGTGTGGTTGTTCACGCGCGGCGGCGGCCAACCCGACGTCGGCTACCAGGTCGCGTGGCAGGTGCACGGCGACGGGAAGGCGCCGGTCGACGCCTTCGTCACTGGCGGCCTCGCCGTCCGTGCCGACGTACTGGGCGTGAGCGCGTACGACGTCGCGAGCGGCAAGCAGAAGTGGCGCGTCGCCGTGCCCCCCGGGGAGCAGTTGTGCACGGTGACGCCGAACGCCCCGGGCAACGTGCTCGCGTTCGTCCACGGCGCCGGGCCGTCGAACTGCACGACGGTCACCGCCGTCGACGCGACGACCGGCAGGGCCTTGTGGCAGGCGAACCCGCCGACCAGGGGCGGCGTCAAGCCCGCGGCGGCCGGCGTCGCGGTGCTGCAGCACAAGGTCGTCGTGTCGAACGGCTACCGGGTGCTCGGGTACGACGCGGCATCGGGCGAGCCGGTCTGGAACATCGGCCCGTCGAACCCGCAGTGCGGCCCCGGCGACGTGATGGCGAACGACTCCGTGCTGATCGCGCTGGTGAACTGCGCGCCCAAGAACGTCAGCAGGGCCGACGACGGCGTCTACTCGATCAGCCCCACAGACGGGAAGACGGTCTGGACGTCGCCCCTGCCGAACGGCCACGGCTACGTGCCGCCGCGTGTCGTCAACGTCTCGCCCCCGATCGTCCGGGTCGAGGACGAGCGGGGCAAGCCGCAGCTCCGGGTGTTCGACGACCAGGGCAAGCCCGCCACGGCGATCACACCCGGCGGCGGTGCCGGCGCGGTCGACGACCGGCTGAGCCTGCTGGACGTGCACGCGAGCCTGCACCTCCGGTACCCGTTCGCCGTCACGAACGGCGTGCTCGTCGGCATGGGGAGCTCCGGCGACGGCAGGCACGGCGTAGCGGTCGGGCTCGGCCTCGCCGACGGCAAGCGGAAGTGGGAGCGCAAGCTGGACGACGGCTTCGACGGCCGGCTCCTCTCCCTGCCGAGCGCGCCTTCGCCGGGCCGGATCCCGCTCTACGAGCAGAAGCCCGGCGGAGGTGACGGGTACCAGCGGCTCGGGACGCTCGACTCGGCCACGGGCAAGCTCACCGAAGGCGACATCGTCACCGGGGACACCGGCTCGCTGGACCGCCTCTTCTACCTCTCGGGCAGGTCGGTCGTCGTCATCGCGAAGAGCGCGTCGGAGAAGCAGGCGATCACCGCGTACGCCCCCAAGTGACCCCGGCGTCGGTTACCGTCATACGGCGTGGAACCCTTGGTGCGCGCCTCCGCGTCGCACCTGTACCTTTCTCTAGGCGCTCCCGCCGTGCTCGGTACGGGGGCCCGCCGATTCATCTGCGCAGGAGGATTCGTGTCGTCATCCGGAGGCCACTACGGCGGCGGGGACTGGGGACAGTCCGGGGATCCGTGGGGCCAGGGGGGTCAGGAGCCGCCTCGGGGCGGGCAGCAGGCACAGCCCGGCCAGGGTTGGCAGCAGCCGACGCAGGAGTGGGGCGGCCAGCAGCCGCCGGCCGGCGGCGCGCCGGGCGGCTGGGGCGCCGAACAGCAACACCAGCAGGCACCCGGCTGGGGAGCCGAGCACCATCAGCGGCAGCCCGGCGGCTGGGGCGCCGAGCAGACCATTCCGCCGCAGCAACAGCAGGGCTGGGACAACGGCCAGCAGCACCAAGGCGGCTGGGGTGCGCCCGGCGCTGAATGGCAGCAGCAGGGCCAGCCGCAGTGGGGTCAGCCGGGCTACGGGCAGCCGCCGGCCGGGCCGAAGTCCAACAAGGGCCTCATCATAGGGCTCAGCGCCGGCGGCGGCGCTCTGGTGCTCGTCGTCATCATCGTGCTGGTCGCCGTCTTCGCGACCCGCGGCGGCGGCGGTGGTGGCGGTGGCGGCGGTGGCGGCGGCGACGACGGCGGTGCCACGCTCGCCCAGAAGTGGAGCGTCCCCGTCCCCGACTCGGAGAACGACGCGTCCACGCTCACCGCGTTCGTCACCACGGACAAGACCGCGTTGATCCGGGTCAGCCAGGCGGGCATCACCGGCTACGACCTGTCCACGGGCAAGCAGAAGTTCGCCATCGCCGTGCCCAACGGTGCGCAGGTGTGCGCCGGCACGCGCAGCGCGCCCGACGGCATCGCCGCGCTCGTGTTCGGCACCGACAACCATTGCTCGACGGTCGCGGCCATCGACGTCGCCTCCGGCAAGCAGCTGTGGACGACGAACTTCAAGGTCGACGACCCGAAGTTCCCGCCGCTCGAGGCCGCGGTCGCGGCGGCCGCCGGCAAGATCTACGTGGTCACCGGCGAGCGGCTCATCCAGTACGACGCCAAGGGCGGTCCGTCCGCCACCGGCAGCGGCGCGCCGCAGGCGATCGTCCCCAAGGAGCACGACGTCTGCGACATCAACGGCGTCGCGGCCACCGACAAGGTGGTCGTCACGACGCTTCGCTGCGGCGACACCGAGACCCTCAGCGGCCTGTCCCCGTCCAAGCTCACCAGCGAGGTGTTCAGCACCAAGCTCGACGTGGAGAGTTCGGCACGCATCACCATCGTCAGCGCCAGCCCGGTGATCATCCACGTCACCAACGCGCTCGACAACGGCGAGCTGCGGCTGTTCGACGACAAGGGCACCCAGACGAAGGTGATCTCCTCGCGCCAGCCGCAGGGCACGCTGGTCTTCAGCCCGACGCTCAGCAGCGGGTTCAACGACATGAACCGCGACTTCCCGTTCCAGATCGTCGGTACCACGCTCGTCGCGGCCGTCGACAAGGGCGACAAGACCGACGCGGCCGACCAGGTCGCCGGCATCAACCTGCAGACGGGACAGTGGGCCTGGTCGAAGAACCTCGGCTCGACCAACAGCTTCTCGCTCGGCATCTCCGCCGACGACCCGACCAAGGTGTTCGCGCTCGACCAGGGCGGCTACACGTCCGACTACAGCAAGAAGGTGTCGCCGCAGTCCTACCTCATCGACCCGGCCAAACAGGGTGCGGTGACCAAGGGCGACAAGCTCAGCGTCGGCGACCAGAGCCTTTACCTGTCGTTCACGACGACGGTGCTGAGCGCGAACAAGGAGATCCTCCTGCTCTCCACCAGCTCGACCGGCGGCGACAGGCCGCTGATCACGGCGTACGGCAAGTAGCCCCGTAGCGTCCTTCGGTGCCGGACCGGCGCGTGACCCGGTCCGGCACCCGACCGTGGCGCAGGAGTTCCATGGCAGGTAATCCCGTGGCGCCGCCAGGACCGTGGCTGTCGGGCCAGGGCGCCCCGCGGCCGCCGCGCCGGTCCCGGACCGGGGCTCGTGCTCGGGCTGGGTGCGGGGCTGGTGGCCGTCGTCGTCGCGATCGTCGTGATCGCGAGCATCCTCACCGTCGGCGAGGGCAGGCTGACCGAGGTGTGGTCGGTGCCGAAGCCGGACCTGATGGGGACGCGGCGACCGTCATGGCGTACCCGACGGCGGACGGGAAGACCTTCGTCCGGGTCAGCCCGACCGGCGGCGATCCCGGGCGGGCCGCGCTGTTCGCCG